>CAYWMH010000160.1:0-5861 GCA_964459315.1 uncultured Verrucomicrobiota bacterium | reverse complement strand
CGCGCGCCTCGACGAGATGAACTTGGACAAGGCCGATTACTGGTGGGATCGCGATCTGCGCAAATACGGCACCGTCCCCCACGCCGGCTTCGGCCTCGGCTTCGAGCGCACCCTCATCTACGCCACCGGCATGGCCAACGTGCGCGACGTGATTCCCTTCCCCCGCACGCCGAAAAACGCGGCGTTTTAAGCCGAAAGATTGCAGCTCACAGTGAGTGTGTCCCCGGGTTTAACTGTATTTTTCCGGGTGAGATGAACCGTGAGCGTAAGGCTCTCCGTTTGCAGCAGGACTTCCCGATGCGCCCCCCGGTTTGTTGATGACACCACTTTTCCTCTGAAGGTCGTTAGACTCTCGTCGGGGTTCTCGGCGAGTTGCCATTGGTGGGGTCGGACTGGGACGACTTGGCCTTCGCCTGTCTCGTCTGCGATGGAGTGGGGTGCTTCCGGCAGCAGGCCAAGCGGGATGAAGTTTGTTTTGCCGAACAACCGGGCGACGTGCGGGCTGGCCGGGCGATCGTAAATCTCACGGGGTTCTCCGACCTGTTCCGCAGTGCCCTCCCTCAACACGACCATCCGGTCGGCCATTGCCATGGCATCCTCGATGTCGTGCGAGACAAATAGCGCCGTGGTGTCAGTTTCGCGGAATAGCTTGAGCAATTCCGTGCGCACAGAATCCCTCAACTCAGTGTCGAGATGGCTGAGTGGCTCATCAAGCAGCAGGAGTGACGGCCGGGTGGCGAGCGCACGGACGAGGGCGATCCGTTGCTGTTGGCCACCGGAAATTTCGTGCGGATATCGCTCTTCCAGTCCGACGATGTCGGCCATCTCCATCAATTCACAGATTCGGCCGGGGTCATCTGCCGCCCCTTTGCCGAAGGCGATGTTTTGTGAGACGGTCTTGTTGGGGAACAGAGCGTAGTCCTGAAAAACCAGGCCGCAATCCCGTTTCTCCGGCGGGACAAACCGGGTTGGCGAATTCAGCGTGGTACCATCGAGCACGACCTCGCCAGCGTCCGGGATCTCCAGCCCGGCGATGACGCGGAGCAGCGTCGTCTTGCCGCTGCCACTGCCGCCAATGAGCGCGACGATCTCTCCCTGGGCGCATTCAAAACTGACCTCGTGAACCGCAGGCGGGTCGATCGAGGTGTAGCGCTTGGTTACGGAATGCAGGGTCAGGAGATTCATTGTTCGGGGGCGTGCATCTGTCGGTTCAGCCAGATCACCGGCAGCAGGCTGACGAGGATGATGCAAAGCGCCGGCACGGATGACTCGGGTATCTGGGACTGGAAAACAAGGTCATACGTCTTGGTTGAGAGCGTTTCAAATTCAGCTGGCCGAAGGATCAGCGTGAGCGGCAGCTCCTTCATCGTGTCCACAAAAACGAACAGGCCGCCGGCGAAGAGGGCGTTGCGCAGCAGCGGTATGTTGACCTGAAACAGCGATCGCGCTGGGGTGGCTCCGAGCGTTTGTGATGCCTGATTGAGCTGCGCGCAGTTCCGCTCCATGCCGGCGTCGATCGGCTGCCAGGCGACGGCGAGAAAGCGGATGACATAACACAGCACCAGCACCGTGAGTGAGCCGGTGAGAATCCAGCCGGTAGCTTGTGTCACCTGCCCGGCGACGAGCAGGACGCCCATCGCGATCACCGCGCCGGGGACGGCGTAGCCGAGGATGGCCAGCCGGTTTGTTGCCCCGGCCGCCTGGCTGCCGAAGTATCGCGCGGTGAAGGCGAGGAATAGCGCGATCATCACCGTGGCCAAGCCGGTCGCCGTCGCGACTCCGATGCTGTTGAGCGTGAGCTTCAGGAAGGTCGCGTCGAGCACCTTGCCCGCAGTGAGGCTGGCCCAGTAGGCCAAGCGCGAGAGCGGCAGCGCGAACCCGATCACCAGCGGCACTAGGCAGCACAGGATGGCCAGGCCGGCCTTCGCTTGGCCAAGCGGATAACGCTGAAACGGACGGTCCGACGGGCTGGTTTTGTGAAACTTGGCACCAAAGCGGAGCCACTTCTCCAGCAGTAACAAGAACAGGATCAACACCATTAGGCAGGCGGCCAGGCGCAGTGCGCCCGGCAGGTCACCCATCGAGACCCAGGTGCGAAAAATGCCGGTCGTGAAAGTCGGGACGCCGAAGTGTTTCACCGCGCCGTAGTCGTTGAGCGTCTCCATGATCACCAGCGCAAGACCGCCGATGATCGCCGGGCGCGCGAGGGGCAAGGCCACATACCAAAAGACAGACTGAGGTCCGTGGCCAAGCGTCTGCGCCGCCTCGGCGAAACGGCTGCCCTGCCGCGAAAACGCCGCCCGAGCGACGAGGTACACGTACGGGTACAGCACCGCCGCGAGCACGACGCTCGTGACCGGGTACAACATCGTGTCGCTGAGCCACGTCATCGCCTCCGGGCTGATGTTGGTGCGCACCCAAATGAGCAGCGGGGTCAACCGGTCGATCAGGTCGAAATAGGCAAAGGCGGCAATGTAGGTCGGGATGGCCAGCGGCAGGATGAGAGCCCACTCAAAAAACCGGCGGCCGGGAAATTCACAACACGCAACCAGCCACGCGGTCGAGACGCCAAGCAGCAGCGACAGTCCCGCCGTGCCCACAACAAGGATGGCAGAGCCCTTGAGGTAACGGCCTAGAACCGTGTCGCGGAGGTGTTCCCAGTTTTCCGCCGGGCTGGTGAGGTGCCACAGCACTTCGGCCATCGGCAGAAACAGGAACAGACCCAGCAACACGGCGGCCACCGTCCAGCCGTTGAGCCTGAAAAGGAACTCCCGAGCCAGCCGGCGCAGTCGATGCTGCGCGTTGTTGACGAGTGATGCAGCCAAGCCGGCGGGACGTTACTCCCAACCGGCGAGGTCGAACAGCTTTACGGCCTCGGCATTTTTTGCGCCGAGAACGGAGAGGTTCACGTCATCCGCCTTGAACGAGCCCCAGCTCTTGAGCAGCTCGGATTTGTTGTTCCCGATGATTACCGGGTACTCGTGGTTGACGTTTCCGAAAGTCTCCTGCGACTTGGCGCTGGTGAGGAACTCGAGAAAGCGAATCGCCTCCTTTTTATTTTTCGAGCCAACCGCCACGCCGCCGCCGCTGACGTTGATGTGCGCTCCGCGACCGTCCTGGTTCGGGAAAAACACCCCGACCTTTGCGGCCACCTCGCGGTCGGCCGCCACGGAGGAGTTCGCGAGGATGCCAAGGTAGTACGTGTTCATTATGGCGACATCGGCGAGGCCGGCCGCCACGGCGCGCGCCTGGTCACGGTCGCTGCCGCGCGGGGAGCGGGCCATGTTTTTGCGAACTGCCTTGGCCCATGCGAGTGCCTTGTCGCTGCCGTTTGCGGCGATGATCGAGGCGAGCAGTGACTGGTTGTAAATGTTGCTGGACGAGCGCGCGACCACGCGGCCCTTCCACTCCGGCTTGGCCAAGGCCTCGTAGGTGGAGAGGTCGCTTGGCTTCACGCGATCTTTCGAGTAGACGATCACACGCGAGCGCACCGTCATGCCGTACCAGTGCCCCTCGGGGTCGCGCATCGAGGCGGGGACATTCTTTGCCAACGCCTTGGATTTCACCGGCTGCAGCACGCCCGCGGCCTTGGCCCGGTGCAGGCGGCCGGCGTCGACTGTCAGCAGCACGTCGGCTGGCGAGTTTTTGCCTTCGCTGGTGAGGCGCTGGATCAACTGGTCGGCACTGCCCTTGACCACGTTGACCTTGATCCCGGTTTGCTTGGTAAACTGCTTGAACAGAATCGCATCCGAGTCGTAGTGGCGGTGCGAATAGACGTTCAATTCAGCTGCAGACACAGTAAAACCGGCCAACAGACCAAGAGCAAAAAACGATTTCAAAATAGATTTCATGACAAACCGCGCGAGCGGCCCGACAAAGTGAGACACAGTCTCAACTATGTCAAGCATCCAGTTTTGATTCACGAGGGCGGTCTTTCCGGCAACAACGACCGTGCCACAGTCTGGCTGTCAGGAGCGAATATGGCTCGACAAGAAACATCCCCGGATTGTCCTGACAATCGCCAATTATCAATTACCGGGACTGAACCCTTTATGCCGGATACAATCTCGAGTGCCTTTATATCATCCGCTTCAATAAAATCTACCGGTTGAAAACCAAAACCCGAGGCATCCTCTACCAAAAAGGGCCACAGAACTACCCGCCCAAGCTCAAGAGATAAAACAAGCGCTTGGCCAAGCGGCATCGAAGAAGGCTGGCTGGTCATTGGCTTGGATTCCCGGCAGAATGAGCGCGATGTTCAAGGGACTCTTTACTGTGCTCGCGCTGGCTGCATCTGTGCCGGGCGTGTTTGCGGCCAAGCCAAATGTCATTCTCGTGATGGCCGACGATCAGGGATGGGGCCAGACTGGCTACCAAAACCATCCCGCACTCAAAACACCGCACCTCGATGCGATGGCAGCGAACGGCCTGCGATTCGACCGTTTCTACGCCGGCGGCCCGGTCTGCTCCCCCACCCGCGCGACGGTGCTGACCGGGCGCACCCACGACCGAACCGGTGTATTCGATCACGGCTACGCCTTACGACTACAGGAAAAGACGCTTGGCCAAGCGATGAAAAACGCCGGCTACGCTACCGGCCATTTTGGAAAGTGGCACCTCAACGGGCTGCGCGGCCCCGGCGCCCCAATCTTCAAAGAAGATACACACCATCCCGGCGCGTTCGGTTTTGATGAATGGCTGTCGGTGACCAATTTTTTTGATCGTAACCCGATCATGAGTCGCAACGGAAAAATCGAGGAACACACCGGCGACTCCTCCGAGATCATCATCGGCGAGGCACTCAAATTCATTCAAATCAAGACTGCCGCCCAGCAGCCTTTTTTCACCGTAATCTGGTATGGCACGCCGCATGACCCTTGGGTCGCGGATGATGCCGACAAAAAAGCGTTCACCCTATTGAGCGAAAAGGCACAGGAACATTACGGCGAACTTGTTGCCATGGATCGCAGTATCGGCACGCTTCGAAAGGGATTGCGTAAACTGGGCATCGCAAAGAACACGCTTGTGTGGTTTTCCAGCGACAACGGTGGCCTGCCGCGTTTTGATCCACCCACTACCGGCGGGCTGCGTGGATTTAAAGGTTCTATGTACGAAGGCGGCCTGCGCGTGCCGGCGGTCATCGAGTGGCCGGCCGGCATCCCGACGTCTCGCATCACGCATTTTCCCGCTGGGGCCGTGGATATGTTCCCCACCTTGGCCGAGGTTGCCGGGCTTAAAAAGAACACCATGCTCAAACCGCAGGATGGGCAAAGCTTGGTTAAGCTGTTTTCAAAAGAGATCGGGCCGCGCAAAAAGCCGCTTCCGTTTCGAAGCCGAGGCCGATTGGCCGTGGTCGATAACAATTATAAAATGATCGCCCAACCCGATGGCAACAAAAGGCAGTACGAACTATACAATCTCAAAAATGATGAGGCCGAACAAACCAACCTCGTTGAAAAGGAATTCAAGATCGCCAAGCGATTGCGCCGAAAAGTCAACGCACTCAACACCTCCGTGGAGGCGAGTGTTGAGGGGCACGATTACCCGGAGAGAAAAGTCACCGAACAACCGCCTCGTATTTTCTGGTGGGAGAGCGAAGCGTATCGCCCTTACTTTTCCGAATGGATCAAACGCCCGGAATATGAGTCACGGCTGAAACGGTTCCTTGGCCAATTAAAGAAAAGGGAATAGCCATGATCCTTCGCATCCTTTTTTACTCTCCCTGAGCTGCGGCTCGGCCAATGGTGAATCGCAAAAACCAAATGTTCTGTTCATCGTCATCGACGACATGAACGACGGCATCTCTCTACTCGATCCCAAGTCGCCCATCAAGACCCCAAACCTCGAGCGCTTGGCCAAGC
>CAYWMH010000159.1:0-5869 GCA_964459315.1 uncultured Verrucomicrobiota bacterium | reverse complement strand
GCCGCCGTCTGCGCCATCATCGCCCATTCAGAGAAACAACTCCACCCTATCGTGGAAGAAACAAGCAACGATCAACCACAATCTTCTCCTGCCCGAAACAGGGATAAGTTTGTTGGCAAAAAAACAGTAGCTGGAATATGCGGCATCTTACTAGGATTTTTGGGCATCCATCGTTTTATCCTCAGTGACACAAAGGGTGGAATCATTCGCATTGTAATCTCAGTGGTAACCTGCGGAATTGGTGGAATCGTTGGACTTATTGAGGGCATCATGTATCTCATTAAGAGTGACGATGATTTTTATCAAAAATACGGGGTCGATAAAAAAGGCTGGTTTTAGTCTCTCAGAGTTTTACCAAACCCGCGCCCACCAGCGCGGGTTTATTTATTGCCCGCAACCCTTTAACCAACTCCAGTCCACAATTCGTCAATCACAACTCGATTACACAGCATGGATGGGTGAATACAAGGCTACATTTGATTGAAACCTCCTTCAGGCCGGCCCAGGCGAATAAGCCAAACTCCGCAATTTAGAAAAAAGGGATTTCGGTGATGGTGGCCTGGCCTTGGGCAGGCTCCCGTGCAGTCAAGACTTGACCAGGGGATTCAGTACCGCGCTTGGCGAAGCCAAGGGCGATCGGGCCAAACCGCGGCGAGTCGCCCACGCTGGTCAGCGTGCCAACCGTTTTGCCGGAATCGTCGATGAGTTGAGTCCCGGCGTCCAGACCGGCGTCCAGGCGGTATCCAACGAGCGAACGGTTGACCCGCCCGTAGGTGCGAATGCGGGCGATGATCTCCTGCCCGATGTAGCAGCCCTTGGTGTAGCTGATGGCCCGCGCCTCCAGGCAGGCCTCGGGCGGCAGCGTGTTGTGATCCATGTCGGCACCGAAGCGCGGGAGACCAGCCTCAACCCGCGCAATCTCCGTCGCCCGCCGACCGGCCAGACAACCCCCCTGCGCCTCGACCGCCTTGGCCAAGCGCTCGGCGGCCTTGGCCAAGCTTTCTTTCGGAACGTACAGGTCGCAACCGGCAGCGCCATACCTGCCATTGTTCATCAGGTAAACCTCGCCCGAGTCGTCGAGCGGCGTCTTGGTGTGCGCAAATAATTCCCCAGGCAAGCTCAAGCCAAGCGACACCAGCACGTCGGCCGTCTTCGGCCCCTGCAGGCTGAACAGACCGAAATGCGGCGAGGCATCGACGAGTTCAACCTGATCGGCGACGATGTGACTCTCGAGGCGCGCCATGACCGTGTCGAGCAGGCCCGGCTCGAAGTCGAGGATCAACTCGTCATCGAGCCGGTACACGTGCATGTCAGCCTGCATTTTGGCCTTGGCGTTGACGAGCGCGGCGTAGCAACCTTGACCCGGCTTTAGTCCGGCGACCTCGTTGGTGACCTGGCCGTTGATGAACTTCACCCGGTCATCGCCCAGCACGGCTAGGCAGCCACGAAAGGACAAATCGACGAGGGCGACCGACCCGGTCAGCGCCCGGTACTCGGCAGTCGTGTCGCCGTAATCCTGGGCAACCGGCACGCCGGCGACGTCACCGAACCGCGCGCCCTGCTGGTCGAGAAAGTCGCGAAGTGAATCGGTTGGCATTGTTTCAGAGTTTGTTGAACCGGATGCGGGCCGCCTCGATGACGTCCAACGGGTTCGGCTCGTAGCGCGTGGTGTCGAACGAGTTTCGGACAATCTGCCGCGCCTCGGCGAGGTTCTTGACGGCCCCGGCGGCGATGGCCTGAGCGAGGATGTTGCCGGAGGCGGTGGCCTCCGTCGGCCCGGCCAAGACACCGACGTTCGCGGCATCGGCGGTCAACTGGTTGAGCAACGCGTTGCGGCTGCCCCCGCCGACGATGTGCACCGTGTCGGCCCGCCAACCGACAAGCTGCTCCGATTCGCGGAGGGTTCGGGCATACAACAAAGCGAGGCTCTCCAGCGCGCACCGGACGATCGCGCCGGGCGTCTCCGGTACAGGCTCGCCGGTTTCGCGGCAGGCTTCGGCGATGCGCTGCGGCATATTGTCCGGCGAGAGGAACCGGGGATCGGACGGGTTGATCACGGAATGCCACGGCTCGGCAGCAGCGGCCTGTTCGGCCAGGTCGGCATAGCTGTAGTCGTCGCCCTGCGCTGCCCAGGCGCGTCGGCATTCCTGCACAAGCCACAGGCCGACGATGTTCTTGAGCAGGCGAATGGAGCCCCCGTGGCCAATCTCGTTGGTGAAGTTGAGTTCGCGGCAGGCGTCCGTGAGGATTGGTTCCGGCAATTCGAGCCCCATCAACGACCAAGTGCCAGAGCTGATGTAGGCCCAGCGCTGATCCCCGGCCGGCACGGCGGCCACGGCGCTCGCGGTGTCGTGGGAAAGCGACGCGACGACGTTGAGGCCGGCCAAGCCGTTCTCGGTCGCGAGGCCGGGCTTGAGCGGGCCAAGCGCTGTGCCGGAGTCGACCACCTCCGGAAACAGAGTCCGCGGCAGGCTCAGTGCGTCGATGAGCGTGTCGCTCCAGTTCGCCAGTCGCGGGTTGTAAAGCTGCGTCGTGCTGGCCATCGACACCTCGATCTTGGCGACGCCGCACAGGAGATGGTTGATCGCGTCTGCGATCGTGAGGAGCCGGGCCGCCTTGGCCAAGCGCGCGGGCGGCTCGGCGCATAGCTGGATGCTGGTGTTGAGCATCATGTACTGGATGCCTGTCTCGGCGAACAGCGTGGGCCAGTCGACCCGGGCCAGCGCGGCCTTTTCTCCGTCCGACGTGCGGGAGTCGCGGTAATGAAAAACCGGCTCAATAATTTCGCCGGCGTCGTCAAGCAGTACATAATCCACGCCCCAGGCGCAGGTGCTGACGCTGGTGATCGGTTGGCCAAGCGTGCCGGCCTTAGCCAAGCCGGCGCGGATGCCGTCGAGCAGGGACGGAATGTTCCAGTACATCCGATCGCCGGCGCGGATGGGCGTGTTGCTGAACCGGGACAGTTCCTCGATCGCGAGGCGCCCGCCCTCAAGCGTGCCGAGCATCACCCGGCCGCTCTCAGCGCCGAGATCGATGGCCAGATAGCGGGAGGTCATCCGGAGTGATTCATGACAAGAACAGCGTCGGGCGCATTGAAACGAAATTGTGCGGGACAGCCAAGCCGCATTTGCCGCCGGGTCTCCCAGCAACAAAAAAGGCGGCCGTTGAGCCGCCTCCTGAAAATAGGTTTTCCGTGCCTATTGGCTCTCGGGGAATTGCTGCTTCAACTCGTCCGCCGTCCATGCCGCGGATCGGTTGGCGATGGCGTCGCTGTCGCGCACGGCCTGCACCTGCTCCGGTGTCACCAACGGCAGGTTGTGGGCGTCACCCCAGTCACCGTTGCGGCGGATGTAGCTCAGCACGTTGGCGATGTCCTCGCTGCTCAACGCGACCCCTTGCGCCGGCATGGCGACCTTGTTGTATATCTGCCCCGACACCTCCACTGGTCCCTGCAGTCCGTTCAACACGATCGCTATCATGCGATCCGGCGTGGGCGCGAGGACCCACTCGGAGTTGGCCAGCGGCGGGAAACCGGCGTTGGAGTTGCCCAGGCCGTTTGGCTGGTGGCAAGCCGCACAAATACCGCGATAAATCCGGGCGCCACTCTCGAACGCCTGTTCCTCCGGAGTCTTCTGCACCTTGAGGCTGGCAACTGCTGCAGCATCACTGTGCGGCGCGTACACGGTCGCGTTGAAGCCGCCGCTGTGTCCGTCCAGGTAATTGATGGCCCAGTACAGGGTCAACACCATGACCACGAACACCCACGGCTTCGGGCCACTGCTGATATCGGCTTGAGTCGTCTCCGGTTCCTCGTTGGTTTTTTTGGCCGCCATGTTGTTTCGTCAAATTCTAAGTTACTTGTCGGCCTCGACAGGTTGTGTGGTGTTCGCTGCTTCCTCGACTGGAGCCGGGGCCGGGTCAGGCAGAGAGGACGTGAACGGCTGGTTGACCGGCGCCTCCGGCAGTGGATAGTTCGCCCCCTTGAGGCTCAACAGATAATCGACCAACGCCTCGGCGTCGGCAGTCGGCTTGTAGGCATTGTCGCCGTCGTGAATGATGTGCTGGCCCTGTTCACCCTCGCCGGCCAACTCGAACAGGAACCGGTGCTGCGGCATCTTGCTGTCTTTCCGGATGATCCTCGGGTTGAGGAGAATCCGCATCAGCGCGTCCCGTGTATGGCGCGCGCCGACATTGGCCAGGTCCGGCCCGATGCGAACCGAGCCGAGCATCGCAGGCTCGGCAAACAGGTAATCCTGCGCGACCGAACGGCGCCGGCCCCAGCCCCGGCCCTCCGGATTGCTGTGTTC
Source organism: uncultured Verrucomicrobiota bacterium (assembly GCA_964459315.1). Lineage (GTDB taxonomy): Bacteria > Verrucomicrobiota > Verrucomicrobiia > Limisphaerales > UBA1096 > UBA1096. The sequence goes on along the minus strand of CAYWMH010000159.1, from coordinate 1,562 downwards.
ATTCTGCATGAGGTCCTCCCCGCGGAACCGCACCTGCACATCCACCGAGGCACCGGCGGCCGCGAGGAAGTTGCGGGCCTTGGAGGCATCCGCCGGGTTGAGGCCGGTCTCGATGGTTTCCCACTCCCCAACCGGGAGGCCAAGCGCCGCCCCGCCGGACGCCCTGCGGCCGGTTGCCCTGTAAAAGCGACTCACCGCCTCCTGTGCGGCCGCATGGTTTTTCTCGCCCGCCATCGCCTTGACGTCCAGTTCCACACTCTCGTGGGTCACCTGCTGCGTGTGGCAGGCGACGCAGCCGCTGGCCTTGTAGATTTTCTCGCCGTAGCGCGCCTGGCCAAGCAGGGGTACGGGATAGCGAAACTCGTTTCCCTCCTCGTCCTGGGTGCTGGCAAACTGCAGGCCGCTCAACTGGTCATTGGCTCGGAGCACCATCGCCGAGAGTGACACGCAGAAGATCAACAGCATCCCCCCTAGCAGGGTGAATGTGCTGTTCATCTTGACGTCCAGCAGGCCAAAGGCGAGCCAGGCGAAGCCGCCCACCAGCAGGGCAACCGGCCACCACAGGCCCAGCATGAAGTAGGAAACCGAGCTGGCCAACAGGCCGCAAAGAAAACTCAATCCGATTGTCATGTGCCGGCCTCCTTCTTTTTAATCCCGCAACAAATGCCGGCGAGACATCCGCAGTTTTTGATTGCAAACAAAACGGCTCCCAAGAAATTCAAGAACAAAACCAGGCTCCCCACGAACAGGAACACATCGCCCAGGCTGGCGAAGTAAAAACCGGAGCCCAGCACCGCGTCCCCCGACATCAGCCCACCCAGGGCGCTTGGCAGCGTGGCCCCCAGGAGACCGAGGACAATGGCCGCAGTCTGAATCCGGTTCATTCTCGGGCAGAAATCCATCCCGGCCAAGCGGGGAAAAACGTGGTAAAGCGCGGCGATCAGCGTCACGCCCACGAAGCCCAGGCTGAACAACAGCTCCATCGCCGGGCCGTAGATCGTGAATTCCGCCACGCTTCCCGGCCCGGGAAACGCAAAGAACACATTCAACACGCTGATGGTGATGAAAATCACGGCAGCCAAGCGCATCAGGTTGTATGCCAGGCCGTCCGCAGAGTCGGCGGCGGAGACGCGGCTGACCGTCCGCTTCAGGCTCACCCACACGGCGATCACGCCAAAGAAGTAAAAGACAGCGGTGACCGTGCTCAACGCCGACAACCAAGCAGGCACCGGCGCACCCGGCCCCACACCCCCCACGGAGCCGAAAAGCAGCAGCACCCAGAAACCGAACTGCGCGAAACCGCGACCCACCAACGCCCGGCCGGTCATGGCTGGCAGAAAGTGGAACAGCGTGCCCAGCCCGACAAACGTCAGGTAAACCTTGACGAAATTGTGAATGAACCACCAATCGACAATGTTCGCCACCACGCCCTTGGCATTGAAGAAGTGAATCAACAAATAGGATCCGGCGAGCACCCACGGCAGCCAAAGCGTGGCTGCGAAAAGGAACCATTGCGCCGGGCTCATCTCCTCGTCGGTGCGGCGGTTATTGGTCTGTACCAG
>CAYWMH010000158.1:0-5872 GCA_964459315.1 uncultured Verrucomicrobiota bacterium | reverse complement strand
CGCTACGTGCAGATTTACAGCGGTGGGATGGAAAATCAGCGTAGTTGGGACGGCCATAACGACATAAAGGGCAACCATTCGCAGTTTGCCGGGGAGACCGACAAGCCGGTGGCGGCGCTCATCACTGATCTAGCTCAGCGCGGGTTGCTTGACGAAACGCTGGTCGTTTGGGGCGGCGAATTCGGCCGGTTGCCAGTTGCGCAAAAAGGCAGCAAACCGGGCCGGGACCACAATCCGCATGCGTTCACCACTTGGTTTGCCGGTGGTGGTGTCAAGGGCGGTGTCAGCTATGGCGAGACGGATGAGATTGGCCACAAGTCGGAAATCAACAAGGTCACGGTGAACGATTTGCACGCGACCATCCTGCATTTGCTTGGTATGGATCACGAGCGGTTGACCTACCGTTACAACGGCCGCGATTTCCGGCTCACCGACGTTGCAGGCAATGTAATCCGGGAGATTCTTGCCTGACCATGTACAGGAGTGCTCCCGCTTGGCCAAGCGCTAGATGTTTTGCGGGCAATCAGCCCACCGCTCACTTTTTAAACGGAGCGGTCGAGTGGTTGATGACCCACCAGTAGTCTTGGGCCTTGCCGCCGACGGAGCCGGCGTTGGAGTAGTCGAGCCGCATGCGTTTTTGCACCGGCTCATTCTTCGGCATGGGGTCGATCCATTTTTTGATCTCCGCGTGGCCGTCGGCAAAGGCGTATCCGCAGGCACCGTTGTGGTAGTTGGCCGGGAGGTTCCTCCATGTGTTGGCGTTGTACGGGTACAGGACGAATCCGCCGTTGTTGATGCTGTCCGGGTGTTCGTCGGCAAAAATCCACAGGTCGGACGGCGACGGGTCGATGATGTGCGAGAGGATGTCGTATTTGCGCCAGCCAAGTCCATGGATGCTCGGGACGGTCGAGCTCATTGTTGGATCGTAAAGCCCACCCTCGATGTAGCCGTTCATGGCGACGCTGCGGACGCGCGGCATTTCCTTACGTCCGATCTTGCAGGTGTATTTGTCGGATGGGCATTTGTAGATGCCGGCTGACTGGGTATAGGGGCTTAACTTGGGATAACGGTCGCCCATTTGCCTGCGTGTACCGATGAGAAAGAGCAAATTTGTATTGTCGCGGTTGTTCGGCACGAAAGTGAGGAAGCCGTTAATCCAGCCGCGCGGATCCTGAATGTGCTTGGCGTTGGGCGGCAGTCGGTCCTCGGAGTCGCCGACGTACAGGTTCCACGCGATGAGGAGCTGCCGTTGGCTGTTGAGGCAGTAGATGCCGGTGGCGTTGCCCTTGGCCTTGGCCAGAGCCGGCAGCAGCAGTCCGGCGAGGATCGCGATAATGGCGATCACCACCAGCAACTCGATCAGCGTGAAGCCCCCGGCCAGGCTAGGGCGTTGGCGGTTGTCATTTGGCCACATCAAAACAAATCAAATAATCCTCGCTGCGGATTACCATCCGCTTACCGGAGAGGATAGGAGCAGCCCAGCAGGGATAATGCAACTCCGGAACCTGATGCCGGCCCAGTTCGACCGGCTTGGCGGCGTTGACCTCAAACAGGCCCAGCAGGCCGCCCTCGCCGAGGACGAACAGTTTGCCGTCGGCCATGATGGCCGAGCCGCGGCCGTAGACATCGGGCTGTTTGCTGCCGCGTTTCTGCCATCGCTCGTCGCGGCTCCACTTGACCTTGCCGCTCTCCAACTCGACGCAACGAAACTCCGCGTCCGGCTCGTCGCGCCCGCTGAAGGCGTACAGGTGGCCGTCGTGCAGAATCGGCGTCGTCCAGTGAATCCCGAGCACCGGGTCGAGCCGGCGATTGGCCTTGCGGCGCTCGTTCGTGCTCCAGACTTCGGTGAACGATTTGCCGTCCCTGTCGATGTCGAGCAGGACCGATCCGACTCCGTAGTAGGCGGCCGAGCAGAAAATCCGGTTGCCCAGCACGATCGGGTTGGCGGCGTTGACTGATTCGTTGACGCGTGCACGAAACCAGCGGCTGAAATTCACGTTGCCTGTTTTTGGGTCCATTGAAACAAGCCCCTGTCGTGTGAGACAAAACAGTGTGCGCCTGCCGTGGATAGTAGCCAGCGTGGGCGTCGCGTAACTGGCGAGTTTCTCATAGCCTCGCCAGCGGACAAGCGGTTCGCCAGGCCAGCCGATCATCGGCTTGCTCTGCCATGTGTCGCGCCCGGCGCTTTGCCACACCGTTTTGCCGGTGTCCTTGTCGAACGCCACCACCGTGGAGTTCGGCTGGCCACCGACCATGACAATGAGCAGATTGCCCTCCAGCACCGGCGTGGCGCCGACGCCGAAAAAGGCTTCCGGCACTCGGAACTCCTCCGCCGTCTTTCGCTGCCAAACCGGCTTGCCGGTTGCGGCGTCGAGGCACAGCAGCACCCCCTCTGCGCCGAAAGTGAAACAACATTTTTCGGTGAGCAGCGGCGTGCAGCGCGGGCCGTTGTTGTAGCCGAACAGATCGCGGTAGCGCGTGGGATAGGCGTGCCGCCAGACCGGCTTGGCTGTCTTTGGGTCGAGTGCCTCGACGATCTCCTCGTTGCCGATGCGGTGAAACAAAACCAGGCGGCCATCGCGGATCGACGGTGCGCTGTAGCCGGTGCCGATCGGTTTTTTCCAGAGCACCTTCGGTCCGCCGCTTGGCCAAGCGCTGAGCAGCCCGGTCTCGGTGGAGATGCCGTTGGCCCGCGGCCCAAGCAACTGCGGCCAATCTGCCGAGTGGCCCTTGGCCAAGCCAAGAGTCAATACAATCAAGGTCAGAGTTGCTACCCGGTGCACGCGGTGTTTGTAATCAAACGAAGTCCTGCTTGAAACTTAAAACTTGATCCTAAATCCCCCGGTTCATTTTCCAGAGCAGGACGCAGCCGATGCCCTGGAACAGGAAATTGGGCAGCCACATCCAGAGGTGCGGCAGCAGGGCAGGATGTCCGTCTAGCGACTGGGCCAGAACGATCAGACCGTAGTAGGCCGTCACCAGCACAAGCGCCATGGCGATGCCGAAGTTCGTCTCGCGCCGGTGTGCGCGGATGGCCAGCGGGATACCGATCAGCGTGAAGCCGATGCAGGCAAACGAGAGCGCCATTTTTTGGTGCAGCTGCACCTGCACCGGTGTCGAGTCGATGCCCTGCTCTTTCAATTCCGCGACGAGCCCTCGCAATTGGGCGAAGCTAAGCTCCTTCAGTTTCGGCGGACGTTGTTTCAACTTCTCCGCTTTTTTGCCGAGCACCATTGGGCCGTATTTCGAGTAGACAAAGGTGCGTTCCTTGCCGTTGTCGAACTCGAAGCCGTCCACGCTGCGGAGGGTTATCTGCATCTGTTCCGTCTCGGCGTTCAACTCGATCTGGGCTTCCTCGGCATGCATTCGTCGCCTGAGGTTGCCGGCTTCGTCATTTTGGTAGATCACGACTTCGCGTAGTTTGCTGCCGTCGATCGAGCCGACGTAGACTCGGTGGCTCGGGAAGTCGGTAAATCCTTTCTCGGTGAGCAGCGCGGCGGCGTTCTCGAGGCCGTACTTGAAGAGCATCGTCTTGTAGGCCAGGCGGCTTTGCGGCGCGACGTGCAAGTTCATCCAGCCGCACAGCGCCGAGAGCAGCACACCGATGGCCAGCACCGGCGCGGAGAGCGAAAGCAGGCTGACACCCCCGGCACGCGCGGCGGTGAGCTCGTGGTCGGCGCTGAACCGGCCGAACACCAACAGCGTGGCGGTGAGCATGCCGACCGGCAGCGAGTAAACAAGCACGTACGGGATCAGCAGCCCGATCGCCCGGAGCAGGAAGCTGGGCGTGACCTGACCCGACGCCAACAGCGCGGCGATCTCCTTGAACAGATTGCCCAGCAGGAGCACGAAGGTGAACACCAACACCGTCACCAGCAGCGTGGCCAATGTTTCGCGGGTCAAATAAAGGTGAAGGGTTCTCATCCGGTGCGCGCCTCCGGTGCGCTGGGCGCGCCATTGTTGGAGGCGCTTGGCCAAGCGCGCAAGTTTTATGCGGCGTGACAGGTCGCCCGGACTGCAGTAGCGTCCCGTCCATGCACTCGAATTCCCACTCTGTTTCGCGACGTGCTTTTATCAGGAAAACCACCGTCGCAACGGCCGCGGCCACGTTGCCGCTTGGCGAGGCGCTCGCCGCTGAGGGTGATTGGATCAGGCTGTTCGACGGCAAGACGCTCGACGGTTGGCACAAGAATCCGCAGCGTATCGGCCATGGCACCGGCGGCAAATGGTACGTCGAGGACGGCGCCATCGTCGGCGAGCAGGATCCGCCAGGCTCCGGCAACGGCGGCATTTTGTTGAGCGACCGCCAGTTCAACGACTTCGAGGTGAAGATCGACATGAACCACGACTGGGGGCCGTGCTCCGGTTTTTTCCTGCGCTCCAACGACAAGGGCCAATGCTTCCAGGTGATGGTTGATTTTCACGACGCCGGCAATGTTGGGCACATTTATGGCGAGGGCACCGGCGCATTTAACAGCCGCGCCTTCGACATCAACGGCCGGGTCAAGGACGGCAAACTTGTCGCGCTCACTGGTGGCAACGTCCGCAAGCCCGCCGAGCACGGCTGCGTTTACACCTGCACGCCGGCCGAGTGGGTGAAGGCGTGGCGCGTCGGCAAATGGAATACTCTCAAGGTGCGCTGTGTCGGCAAGTATCCGCGCATCACGACTTGGCTCAACAAACAGAAGGTCTGCGAGTTCGATGGCGCAACCTTTAAGCATCCAACCTACGACCGCGAAAAAGTTCACGGCATCCTCGGCGACAAAGGCTCAATCGCCGTGCAGGTACACGGTGGGGGCGGCTGGCCCAAGGGGGCCAAGGTGCGCTGGCGCAACATCCTTGTTCGAGAACTCTGACCTTAGGCTAGGTTGGCTTTGACCTGCTCCGCGAGAGCTTGGCCAAGCGCTTGGCTTTCGTTGAGTTCGCCGGTGATGGTGGCTTCGCTGAACCGGGTGCAGTCGCCGAAGGAAAGGCCGCGCATCTCGATTTTTTCCCGGCGCACCTCGGCGTGGGCGGCGACCGGGCTTTGGCAGCCGCCGCCCATCGCGCTCAGGAATCCCCGCTCGGCTCCGGTACAAATCTGGGTGTTGAAATGGTTTAGCCGCTGGCACAGCTTGGCCAAGCGCTCGTCGTTTTCGCGGATCTCGATGCCGATGGCCCCCTGGCCAACGCACGGGAGCATGTCGCCTGGCTCGATGACGGTCGCGCAGGTGCCGTCCGGCACGGCGTCGCCGCGCAGCAGGCCGTCCGCGCCGATCTCGAAATCGAGCCGCCGCAGCCCGGCGTGGGCCAGGACGGTGGCGTCTATTTTTGGGTCGATGGCCAGTTTATCAAGGCGCGTCGGGACGTTGCCTCGGATGTCGATGATACTCCAGTCGGGGCGCAGCCGGAGCAGTTGCGCCTTGCGGCGCGGACTACTGGTGGCGACGGCGAGGCCGGCCGGTAGCTGGGCGATCGTCAACCCCGGCTCGAAGCCTCGACGTTCGGAGGAGTCGCGATAGAGCAGAACCTCGCGCGGATCCTCGCGCTTGGTGATGGCTTCGAGAGTGAGGCCGGCCGGCAGCTCGGTCGGCAGATCCTTAAGGCTGTGCACTGCGAGGTCGGCCCGGTTCTTGACCAGCGCGACCTCAAGTTCCTTCGTAAAGAGTCCCTTGGGTAGCGATTGCCCCGTCTGGACGCCTTGTGCCTGCAGCCGGTCGCCGGTGGTCTTCACGATCTTGATCTCGAAATTGAGCCGGGGGAAGGCCTTACGACATTGGGTGAAAATCATGTTCGCCTGTGCGAGGGCCAGGGCGCTGCCCCGGGTGGCGATGCGGATGTTGTTCGTGTCGGGCAAGGTGCGGGTTGTCCGGTCAACTGCCGGTCGGTTGTT
>CAYWMH010000157.1:5501-6044 GCA_964459315.1 uncultured Verrucomicrobiota bacterium | reverse complement strand
GCGCGTTACCACCATCACGGTCTTGCTTGGCCTTACCGTCGGCCGCCCCCGCTGCCACGTTCATAAATACGTCCCGTTCTCGCATCGGGTTTTTTACCGACTGTTCGCCTTTTTCAACAACCTGCCGGAAAAGGGCGGCGGTGACATGGAGCCGACCACCCGCGTGCCCACCACCGAACAGGCCCGTGAACTCCGCGCCCTAGAGGCCCAGCTGGACGAGCACCGATCGGTGCTTAATCTTCCGCTGGCCCGGTTCGAAGACGACCGAAAAAAATGGGAGGCCCCGTATGTAAAGGAGATCGCTAATACCGGCCGACTGGATGGCTGGCAGCGGATCAAGCCCGACACTGCCGGCTCGACTGCCGGCTCAGAGTTGACGATTCAAAATGACGCCTCGGTACTCGCTTCCGGCAAGCTGCCAGATCACGACGAATACAAGCTCACCTTCCGCACCGACCTCAAAGGCATCACCGGACTGCAGCTTGAAACTTTAACGGATTCAAGCCTCAAAGGCGGCGGTCCGGGACGTGAAGGTAACTTCGT
>CAYWMH010000157.1:0-5491 GCA_964459315.1 uncultured Verrucomicrobiota bacterium | reverse complement strand
TCGTGCTTACCGGTTTTGAGTTGCTGCCCGGTGTCGATGAGGTCGACCTCTGCAACCTGGAGCTGCGCTTCGACAGTGGCGTGATGACCTAGGGAGCCAAGCGGCTGGACATCGACATCACCGGGAAGGGATTGCTCGTACTCGACGTCGGTGACACCGGCAACGGCATCTCCTCCGACTGGGCCGACTGGGGCGAACCAACTCTCGAAGGCCCAGACGGGACGCTCAAATTGACCGACCTCGACTGGCATTCAGCGACCACCGACTATCGCAAGGTTCTCAAAAATAAAAACGTGAAAGACCAGCCACTCCGCATTGACGGAAAACCGCTCAAATGGGGCATCGGGACCCACGCCAAATCTCGAATTGTCTTCCGCCTGCCCAAGGGCTACACGCGCTTTAAGGCGATCGTCGGCCCGGACACTGGTGCGCTGGAAGAGGTTGCCAACCCACAGACCTCAATCCGGTTCACTATTAGCGTAAGCGCCAAGGACCGGCCGGGGGAACTCAAGCCTCTTTCATTCGCGAGTGCCATTGCGGAATTTAACCAGGACGGGCTACCAGTGAACGGCGCGATCGATAATGATCCCCAGTCCGGCTGGGGTATCTGGAAAAAGGATTTTGATTACAACCAGCCACGAAAAGCCGTCTTTTGGCTCGAGGAAACATGGCCGGCCGGCAAAGGCACTCGCTTCACCTTGAAGCTCCACCACCAGCACGGCGCGAAGAAACATCTGCTTGGACGCTTTCGAGTCTCAGTGACCTCCGCACCGGAGCCCAGCCTCGAAATGAGAGAAGTTTTGCCGGAGGAAATGATTCGAATACTAAAAACACCCCCGGCCAAGCGACTGACTGAACAGCACGAGATACTCGCTCGGCATCACCGGTCTCAGATGGCAGATTTTATCGCGGCCAAGCGCGGTGAGGTGTCCGCTCAAACAGCGATTCGCAAGCTCACCGATTCCTTCTCCAAAACGATGGTCATGCGTGAAATGGATCAACCCCGCGACACTTACCTGCTTGTCCGTGGGGTTTACGATCAACCGGACAAAAGCCAGTCGCTCCAGCCGGACGTCCCGGCCAGCCTGCCCGGCTTGGCCAAGCGCGGGAGCGCCAACCGGCTCGACCTCGCGCGGTGGCTAACCGATCCGGGCCACCCGCTCACCGCCCGCGTCACGGTGAATCGTTACTGGCAACATTTCTTCGGCACCGGCCTCGTCAAGACAACCGAGGATTTCGGCGTGCAGGGCGAACACCCCGCGCACGCCGAGCTTCTCGACTGGCTCGCGACCGAGTTCGTCCGGTCCGGCTGGAACGTGAAGCAGCTGCACCGACTCATCGTCACCAGTGCGGCCTACCGCCAATCCTCCGCCGTGACACCGGAGTTGCTCGAGCGCGATCCGCAAAACCGCCTTATCGCCCGCGGGCCGCGCCATCGCATGAGCGCGCAGGCGATCCGCGACCAGGCGCTCGCGATCAGCGGCCAACTGTGGGCCCGCATGGGCGGCCCGCCGGTCAAGCCGTACCAACCGCCTGGCGTGTGGTCCGATTTCAGCTACGGCAAAATCGTCTACAAGCGGGACAGCGGCGAGGCGCTGTACCGGCGCAGCCTGTACACCTTTTGGCGGCGCTCCGTGAAGCCGGCGATGTTCTTCGACAACCCGGCGCGGCGCGTCTGCACCGTGCGCCCCAGCCGGACCAACACCCCGATGCAGGCGCTCAACCTGCTCAACGACACCACCTACGTCGAGGCCGCCCGCTGCTTCGCTGAGCAACTGCTGCGGCAGCCGGGCAGCGACACCGACCGGCTTGGCCAGGCGCTGGCCATGGCCACCGGCCGACCGGCACGGCATGATGAAATCGACCTCCTGGCCGGGCGCTTGGCCAAGTTACAGGTCCATTACGCCGAGCACCCTAGCGAAGCCAACGAGTTGCTCTCCGTCGGCGAGTCCAAGCCGGACCCGGCGCTGGACGCCGCCCAAGTCGCCGCCCTAACCGGCATCACCAGCCTAATTCTCAACCTCGACGAGATCCTCACCAAGGAGTAACCGCCCGCTTGGCCAAGCGGAAAACAAACGCCGCGCTCAGTCGTGCCAAGATCGCTCGATTGACTTTGCCGCCTCAGGCCAAGTGGGGTGATTGAACTTGAATCCGGACGTCAGCAGTTTTCCCGGGACCACCCGGCGGCTCTTGAGCAGTAGCTCCGTCTCGGTGCGCATGAAAAACGCACCGATCCCGAGCATCCACGACGACGCCGACAGACCGCGCTTCACGCCGCACGCCTCGCGGAAGGCCCGCATGAAGTCGCTGTTCGGCATCGGGTTGGGCGAGCACATGTTGATCGGCCCGCTGAGTTCCCCGTTCTCCAGGCACCAGTCTATCATCCGCAAAAAATCGTCCACGTGCAGCCAGCTTACGTACTGCGTGCCGGGCCCCTGCGTGCCGCCCAGGCCAAGACGTGCGATGTTGCGGAACGCCTCGTGCACGCCGCCCGAGCCGGTGCCGAACACCATCGACAAACGCATCGCGATGCGGCGCGTGTCCGGCGTCGCCGCATTGAACAACGCCCGCTCCCAGCGGTTCACCACGTCAACGGAAAACTCCCACTTATCCCTTGGTTTACCCGGCTCCACCGGGTCGATCTCGCCGCTGGCCTCGTCCATCGCGCGGTCGAGCGCGTGCCGGTAAACCGTCGCCGAGCTGGCGTTGAACCAGACCGGCGGCGGTGCAGCACACTCTGCGATCGCCTCGCCGATCACCTCGGTGGAGAACTCCCGCGACTGGTAAATCTCCCGCCGGTTTTTCTTGCCGTACCGGCAGTTGACCGAACGCCCAGCGAGGTTGATGACCGCCGCCGCTCCGTCGAGTTCGTCGGCCCAGGCGTCGAGGTTGGCGCCGTCCCACCAGACGAAACGGACGCCGTCCCGCGGCTCATGAAGCTGCCGGGACAGCACCACCACCTCCCACCCTTTGCCCGCGAAATGCCGCGTGACATGGCGGCCAATGAACCCACCGCCCCCCGGAAGCACGATCTTCTGTTTTTCCACTGTCACCCGCAGCCAAGGGTTCCACGATTCCCGGCCCAGCGCAACCGGGAGTGATCCGCGCTTGGCCAAGCGATGTCGGTTTGACCAAGCGGCGGTGGGGCGCGTATCGTCGCCGCCATGTTGGACACCCTGACCAAGCAATTGACCTACGGTGGCTCGCTGAGCGCCGGACAGGTGCACGACGCGATCGCTGGCCTGACTGATGAAGCGGTTACCCCCGAGGCCAAGGCCGGTTTCCTGACCGCGCTGGCCACCAAGGGCGAGACGCCTGGGGAGATCGCGGCGTTCGCAAGTGAACTGCGCGACAAGGCGCTGCCCGTGCCGCTGAATGACGAGACGCGCGGACGCGAGATGCTCGACGTCTGCGGCACCGGCGGCGACAAGCTGGGGACGTTCAACATCTCCACCACCGTGGCGATCGTGGCGGCGGCGGCCGGGGTGACAGTGGCCAAGCACGGCAATCGCGCGATCACCTCCAAGTCCGGCAGCGCCGACGTGCTGGCCGCGCTGGGCATCCCGACCGAATTGACGCCGGAACAGGTGGCGGCCGGGCTGCGCGACCACGGTTTTGCCTTCATCTTCGCGCCCGGCTATCACCCGGCGTTCAAGCACATCATGCCTGCTCGCAAGTTGTGCGCCGAGCGGGGCCAGCGCACGGTGTTCAATTTCCTCGGGCCGCTGCTCAACCCGGCGCGACCCACGGCGCAGCTCATCGGCGTGCCGAAGGGCGAGCTGTGCGAGCCAATCGGGCGCGTGCTGCAGTCGATCGGCATCCGGCGCGGCATGGTCGTCAACGGCCGCGCGGGCGAAGGCGCGATGGACGAACTCTCGACGCTTGGTGAAAACACGATCGCGGAGTTTTATCAGGATCGCGGCTTCACGGTGAGCCGTGACAAACCGGAGTTATTCCCTCTACAACCGGCCACGCTCGACGATCTCAAGGGGGGCGACGCGGAGGCGAACGCCGCCACCATCCGCGCGATTCTGGCCGGGGAGGATCGCGGCCCGCGCCGGGACGCCGTGCTGCTCAACACCGCCCACGCGCTGTTCGTCGCGGCCAGGACCGACTCGGCGCTGGAAGGCTGGGAACTGGCCGCCTCCGTCATCGACGACGGCCTAGCCAAGCGCAAGCTGGAGGAGTTAATCGGCGGGTAGGCCCGACTGGACGGGAATGGCAGAGCTTGGCAAAAGGCAGGTCGCGCTGATCGTGGGGTTGCCGCTGCTGGCGCTGGGCGTTGCGGTGCCGCTGTTTTACCTCGACCCGGCCAAGCTGCCGTTCTTCCCCAAGTGCGCCTTTCATATGGCAACCGGGTACTCCTGCCCAGGCTGCGGCTCGTCGCGGGCGTTGTACCAGTTGACGCACGGCAATGTGCTTGAGGCGCACCGGCTCAATCCCGGGATAATGTTCCTGCTTGGGATGGGCGTAACCGACTTCGGCCGGTACATACGCTCGGTAAAACTTTCGGAGCCGTTTCATACGGTGTTCGCGAATGTTCGGCTGGTCATCGGGCTGGTTGTTGGGATGTTGCTTTACGCCGTCGCGCGCAACCTGCCGTGGGCGCCGTTCATCGGGCTGGCCCCGTGACTCTCCGCTTGGCCAAGCGCACTCCAGTTTTATCTCGCTTGGCCAAGCGCTTGGCCGTTTGAATGGGCCAGTGCCAAGGGAGTACGCCCTCAAGTCTTTCCGCGCGCCGGTCGAGTTGAACATCGACTACGAGTCGGAGCTCAACCCGCAGCAGCTGGCGGCGGTCACGGCCACGCCGGGGCCGGCGCTGGTGCTGGCCGGGGCGGGCGCGGGCAAGACGCGCACGCTGACCTATCGCGTGGCGTACCTGCTCGAGCAGGGCATCCCGGTCGACCGCATCCTCCTGCTGACGTTCACGAACAAGGCGGCGCGCGAGATGATGGACCGCGTCGCGGACCTTATCGGCGGCGACACGGCGGGGCTGTGGGGCGGGACGTTTCACTCGGTCGGCCACCGGGTGCTGCGGCGGCACGCCGAGGCGATCGGCTACCCGAAGTCGTTCACGATTATGGATCGCGACGACGCCAAGGCGCTGATGGGCACGGCGATCGACGACGCCGGCATCGACACCAAGGCGGTGCGCTTCCCCAAGCCGGACCTCGTCTGCGACATCCTGTCAATGTCGCTCAACACCGGCCTGCCGCTTGGCCAGGTGATGGAGGAACGGTACTCCTATTTTGCCACGCTCACCGATGAGATCGGCGGGGCGCACGCCGCATACGCCAAGCGCAAGGCAGCCAACGGCGTGATGGACTTTGACGACCTGCTCACCCAGTGGCTGCGCCTGCTGCAGGAAAACGAGGAGGCGCGAACCGCGTATCAGGCCAAGTTCCAGTTCATCCTCGTCGACGAATACCAGGACACCAACCAGGTGCAGTGCGCGCTGATCGACCTGCTCGGCGGTCGACACCACAACATC
>CAYWMH010000156.1:0-6054 GCA_964459315.1 uncultured Verrucomicrobiota bacterium | reverse complement strand
GGCCACGGCAACCTCGTCTGCATCAACGCCGATACCGGCAAGAAGGTGTGGGACTACCGCGACCTGCAGCGCACCATTTCCACCGTCGCCATCGACGAAAGCAACGGCCTGCTTTTCGCCAGCGACTACACAGGCTACGTCCATTGCGTTGACTCCAAGACTGGGAAGAAGCATTGGGTGTACGACACCAAGGCGCACATGTGGTCCAGCCCCATGGTGGCCGACGGCAAGGTGTTCATCGGCGACGAGGATGGCGATCTGACCGTGTTGCCCTCCAAGGCCGACTTTGACCCCAAGAAAGAGGAACCCCTCTTCGAGACCAACATGCTCGTGCCCATCTACTCGACGCCCGTCGTTGCCAACGGCACACTGTATGTCGGAACCCAGACGCACCTCTACGCCGTGCAGGGCCCGAAGAAGTCCGCCTCGGCCAAGAAGAAATAGCGGCTCGCGCTTTATTCAATGAAGTACTGGGTCGTTGCGATCATGGTGTCGCTCGCGTGGCTGCACCACGACTGGTGGTTCTGGGAGGAGTCATTCTCCTTCTTGGGTATCCCCGCGGGCTTGGGCTATCACGTCGCATTTTCCTTCGCCACCGCCGCGGCTTGGGCGCTGGCGGTTTATCAGGCATGGCCGGCTGAACTCGAGCGCTGGGCTGACTCCGGCAATCGCCGCCGCTCCCGTTCACGCAACCGCCCCCGTCGTCCTTCCCGATGAGTATCCTCGCCGCCGCCTCCACCACGCCGCTCTGGGTCGTGCTCGGCTACCTTGTGTTGCTGCTGGGCCTCGGCGTCTACAGCAGCCGCTTTTTCAAGGGCACCAGCCGCGACTACTTCGTGGCCAGCCGCTCCATCGGTTCGTTCCTGCTGCTGATGAGCGTGTTCGGCACGACGATGACCGGCTTTGCCCTCGTCGGCTCCACCGGACAGTCCTTCAAGCAAGGCATCGCCGTCTACGGTGCCATGGCCTCGTGGAGCGGTCTGGTGCATTCGGCGATGTTCTTCCTCGTCGGCATTCGGCTGTGGGCCATCGGCAAACGCAACGGCTACGTCACGCAGGTGCAGTTCTTCCGCAACCGCTTCAACTCCCCCGCGCTGGGGTACGTGCTGTTCGGGTTGCTAGTATTGCTGGTCATCCCGTACCTGCTCATCGGCATCCTCTCTGCAGGCAAGTTCGTCCAGCCTACCACTGCGCCGATGTTCGATTCCGGTTGGCTGGCCAACGGAATCCCGCCGTGGCTCAGCGGCTTGGTCATTTGTGGTGTCGTCCTGGCATACGTGTTCCTCGGTGGCGTTCGCAGCGCCGTGTGGGCCAACACCTTCCAGACCATCGTCTTCATGCTCACCGCCGTGATCGCGTTCTTTATGATCTCCCGCGCCATCGCCGCCAAGACCGAGGAAGGTGCGGGCGGATTCATCACGAACATCAAGCGCGCAACTGAGTATGTGGAAGGAGAATCCAAGGCCCGCCGACTGCTTGTACGGGGCGTTCATCCCGAGGACCAAATCGACTACGAAGATGCTCTGCGCGAATATGCGGAGAAAAAATCCACCTATGACAACCAAAGCGAGGTGGAACGGGACGATGCGCTCACACAGTGGAAGGAGCAAATGCAGACCTTACTCGATCCGCTGGCTGAAGCGCACGACAAGAATCAAGACGGGAGCTACTCTGCGGAAGAGTTTTCCGCCATGCCGGAAGCCGACCGTCAGTCGCTTGCCTTTGCGCTGGTGGAGTTGAATCGGGCCGACGAGGAACAACAGGCCAAGGCCACCGAGTTATTTCCCAATCTAGCCAAGGAGACAAAGCCCCTTGCCAAGCTTCATGCCGCGAAGCTCGAGCAAGCCCGTAAGGATTCTAAGAGTGAGGACGTGGAGAAAAGGTTCGCCGCCGAAGGCATCCTGCATGTGGCCGCCCTGAATCCCTTTCCCCCCAGCGAACCCAAGGAACCTACTGCCTCAATGTCGCACCTCATGTTTTTCAGCTATCTGTTTATCCCGCTCAGCGTGGCGATGTTCCCGCATGTCTTTCAGCACTGGCTGACCGCCAAGTCGGCAAAATCCTTCCGGCTACCCATCATCGCGCACCCCATTTGCATTGCTATTGTATGGCTGCCTTGCGTGCTTATCGGCGTGTGGGCAGCTGGACTCGCAGCAGCAGGCGAACTAAACGTGCCGACGCCAAACGCGGCCCTCGGCGCCATGGTTGGTGCGCTGGTGCAAAACCCATGGCTCACCGGCCTGCTGATGGCGGGGGTTCTGGCAGCTATCATGAGTTCGCTCGATTCCCAGTTCGTCTGCCTCGGCACAATGTTTACCAACGACGTCTTTCTCCCATTGGCGGACGAGCATGATTACACCGACCGTCAAAAGGTTTGGATCGCACGTATCTTCACCGTGGTTGTCGTGGCGGTGGCCTACGGACTGTCACTCGCCCTGGCCAATTCCAGCGTGTTCAACCTCGCCATATGGTGCTTCACCGGCTTCACAGGGCTCGTGCCTCTTGTGCTCGCAGCGCTTTACTGGAAACGCACGACTACCGCCGGTGCTTTTGCCAGCATCGCCGTCACCGCTGTGTTGTGGTTCGTTTTTTTTCAGCAATCAGGTTGGGGCGCAGACAAGGGCTACACGGTATTGGAGATGAAAGCCGTCATGCCTCTTACACTCGTTTCGGCCGCCGTGCTTATAATTGTTTCACTCTTGACCACGCCGCCGGCCAAGGAAACGCTCCGCAAGTTTTTCCCCGGTGACAACAACCGGCAGGCATCCAACAAACCAAAACAACAGTCCGATCGCCCTCGGGAAAGCCAGGGCAACCCGGACAGGAGACCAAACCATGGCAACCGAAACCGCAGGGGCCGCCGGCCTCGACGCCCAGATTCAGGCGGCCAGTGAGACGCTGGACGCGCACGTACGCGAAATCATTGAGTGGCATTTCAACCCCGACACGGGCTGCCCGTTCTGGCTGGAATGGGCCGGCAAGCAGGACTGGGATCCGCGCGCGGAGATCCATGGAATTGCCGATGTCCACGCCAAGTTCCCCAATTTCCAGGACGAATGGCTGCGCGACTTGCAGCCGGAAGTTTGGGTGCCTGCGGAATTCAAGGGCCAGCCGTTTAACATCTTTGAGACCGGCGGAACCACCGGCATGCCCAAGCAGCGCATCGGCTGGAATGATTACAAGGTGGATTACAGCGAGTTTTCCGACACGTTGGACGATGACGCTTTCCCGCGCGACCACTACTGGCTGATGGTCGGCCCCACCGGCCCGCGCCGTCTGCGCCTGGCTATTGAGCATCTCGCCAATGTCCGCGGTTGCGCCTGCTACTTCGTCGACCTCGACCCGCGCTGGGTCAAGCGCCTCATCAGCGAGAAGCAGTTTGATCAGGCCAAAGCCTATATGGAACACGTTGTCGATCAGGCGACTACTATCATGAAGTATCGCAAGGTCAGCGCGCTGTTCACCACGCCCAAGCTGCTAGAGTCCATCGCCGAACGCTGCGAAGATGAGGGCGGCAGCCTCTACGAGAGCGGCATCCGCGGCGTCTTTTGCGGCGGCACCACGATGGATCCGCAGTACACACGCTTCCTCTGCGAGGAACTGCTGGAGAATAAGATTGGCTTCGTGCCCACCTACGGCAACACGCTCATGGGTCTGGCCAAGCACAAGCCGCTGACTGCCGAAGACAAGTATTCAATCACCTACTACGCCCCGCAGCCGCGCGCCATGATGCGAGTGGTCAACCCCGACACCAACGAGCCCGTCGAGTATGAAGAATGGGGTCGCGTCGAGCTGACCACGCTGACGCGCGAGTTCTTCATGCCACGCTTTCTCGAGCGCGACGAGGCCATCCGCCGCGCCCCCATCGAGCAGTATCCGTGGGACGGCGTCGCCGAGGTTCGTCCCTTCGGCGCCATGCAAAAGAAAATCGTCGAGGGCGTGTATTAAACAAAAGTGAATTGCTGAAGATGGCCGGGAAAAATCCCGTCACATCTCTTCGCGCCAATGAACGACATCGACCAAACCCTCTTGGACAAACATCCGCACCTGCGGTTGGTGTTCGGCGAGGGCGTCGTGGCACAGGTAGGAGAACTGGCGCGCGAATTCGGTGGGGAAAAAGTATTGCTGGTCACCGACCCCGGCATCGTTGCCGCCGGCCATGCCGACGCCGTCCGCGGTCACTTGGAGGCCGCCGGATTGGGTGTCAGCTTGTTCGACCAGTCGAAGGAAAACCCCACCTCCGCCTGTATTGATGATTGCGCCCGTGCCGCGCGTGAAGCGGGCGTCAACTTCATCATCGGCCTTGGTGGCGGCAGCTCGATGGACACCGCCAAGGGCGCCAACTTCATTCTCACCAACGGTGGCACGATGAAGGACTACTGGGGCGTCGGCAAGGCCAGCCAGCCGATGTTGCCCTCGCTGATGATCCCCACCACCGCCGGCACCGGTAGCGAGTGCCAGAGCTTTGCACTTATCTCCGACAACGACACTCACCAGAAAATGGCCTGCGGCGATCCCAAGGCCATGGCCAAGGCTGCACTGCTCGATCCCGCGCTGACCGTATCGCAGCCCACGCGCGTCACTGCCTGCACCGGCGTCGATGCCGTTGCCCACGCTGTCGAGACTGCCGTTACTCGCAAACGCAACGAGGCGTCACTCAAGTACTCTCGCGAAGCCTTCCGCTTGTTCATGGGCAGCCTGTCGCGCGCATTGCAAAACCCCGGCGATCTCGAGGCCCGCGGCCGCATGCTTCTCGGCGCTGCCCTCGCCGGTACTGCCATCGAGCACAGCATGCTTGGCGCAGCCCATTCGGCCGCCAATCCCTTAACCGCCCACTTCGATGTCATCCACGGCCAAGCCGTTGGCATGATGCTCCCTCACGTCATTCGTTTTAACGCCGTCGACGAAGCCGCCGCTGCGGGCTATGCAGACCTCATCGTCGACACCCCCGTCGCCCCCACCAACGGCGCCGCCTCTGCCGAAGCGCTCGCCCACGAGATCGAAACCTCCCTCGACACAGCCGGCCTCCCACGTGCCCTTGCCGACTGCGGCGTGGAGGAAGCCATGCTCGATACACTTTCCGAGGAAGCCGCGCAGCAATGGACTGCCAGTTTCAATCCCCGCGACATCACCGCCGCCGACTTTGTCGCCCTTTATCAAAAAGCCTTCACCTCCTGATCCGCCTGCGCGACAATTCCCGCGGTGACAAATCCAGATTTCAGTGATGCCGCCCTCGTGCTTATCGGCCACGGTTCCACCATTAATGCTCAGTCCAGCCGACCCGTCCGCCAACTCGCCGAACAACTCTCCGCACGCCGACTCTTTGCTCAAGTCACCCCTGCCTTCAACCTCGAGCACCCCAAGATCGGCGATATCTCCAAAATCGACGCTCCCCGCATCTTTGCCGTTCCCATCACCATTAGCGAAGGACACTTCACTGAGCAAACCATCCCCTTTGAGTTGGGGTTATGCAAAAAACCCGAGTGCGATTGTGCCGAAGGCGAATGCAACTACCCGAAGACTGAGGAACGGGACGGCAAGCAGATCATTTACACCTCGCCGATTGGAACGCATCCAAGCATGACGGATGTTCTGCTTTCACGAGCGCGAGACATAGTTCAGCAACACCCCTTTCCACGCTCTCCAAGCCAGGATGAAACGGCCCTTTTCATCGCCGGCCATGGAACCGGAAAAAACAAAAACTCCCGCAAATCTATCGAGGCACAAGTCGAAACCATCCGTGCCAAGACCGATTATGCCGACGTTCAGCCCGCCTTCATGGAGGAAGCCCCGTTCATAGCCGACTGCTACACCGCCACCGACGCCAAGAACATCATCATGGTCCCATTTTTTATTGCCGACGGCCTCCACACGGTCGAGGACATCCCCGTGCTCCTTGGCGAGACGGAAAAACGCGTCAAGGAACGCCTCAACGCCGGCCAACCCACTTGGCGCAATCCCACGGAACGCAAAGGCAAACTCCTCTGGTACACCCTCCCCATCGGCACCGAACCTCACCTCCCCGAAGTCATTCTCGAGCGTGTGAAGGAGATG
>CAYWMH010000155.1:0-6109 GCA_964459315.1 uncultured Verrucomicrobiota bacterium | reverse complement strand
CCGAGCGAATCTCGACGTCGGCCACCTGCTCCGCCTCGACGATGGCGTTACGCACATCCTCCTCGACCAAGGCGACGTCGATAATCTCCCCCTTGCGGACACCCCGGGATTTCGCCTGGCCGAGGCCGATGATGTTGACCGACTGGCCTCCGCTCACCTCCCCCACTGCGACGCATACCTTCGAGGTGCCAATCTCGAGGCCAACGATGATTTGTGAACCACTCACTGTTTGTTTATTTCCCGGCCAGGTTTTGACCGCTCTTCAGTTCCCCGGCGACCGTCGGGGAGAGCATCCACCGCACCGGTACATTGTTCGTCACGGACAGGTCCACCGCCTCGATGGCCAATCCAAATTTCTGCCCGTGCGACCGGATGCGTGCCCATCGGTTGAGCTGCCTGGCTAGGCGGCCAGTCGACAGGTCGACCTGCCCCCCGTCGCCGGTGGTGACCCGGAGGATGCGCGGCTGGGACAGGTCGATCACCCGCAAATCCACCACGCCGGCCAGCGCCGAACGGCGAAACTCCCCGATGAGTCCAAGCGCGGCCTGTAACTTGGGTAGTCCGGCTGGGCGACCGGGGGCGAGTATCTTCAGTTTGTTCAAGTCGATCCCGGAGATGACCGGCAGCGACCATTCCGCCTGCTTCTCCGGCGCCACCACCGAGCGGCCGTCAATCGGGCTCATCACGTGACCGGTCTCGTCCAGTTGAAGCCTCACGCAGTCGTAGTCCGTCACGCCGTCGCCATCGCGTTGCCAAGCCCAAACCTGTGCCATCGGCACCCGCTCGGCGACCCGCACCTGCAGTGTGTCCGGTAGAAACCGCTCCACGGACGCCGCCTTCACACGGGGGGCCAACTCGATGTCGCGCTTGATCCGCAGCAGGTCAAGCGTCAGTAGGCTTTCACCGGAGCGCACGCCGCCCCATCTCTCGAGCTGGCCGACACTGATGATCCCGTCGGTCTGGTAGTCCAGTTGCCTGACGGAGAATGATTCATTCTCGTAAACGAGCCGGTTGAGCGCGAAGGCACCTCCCTGCCAGGAGACGGCGATGATTGCCGCGATCGCGATGACCAACGCCGACAACGAACGCAGCCAGTGCAGCCGCTCGCCCCTGGCCCGCTGCGACTGCACCCTGACCGAGAGTAGTTTTTTCCGCCCCGACTTGCTATTCCGTTTTTTCGCTATCAACGCCATGTCAAAGTTCCGTCACCCGGTGGCGGCCAGCGGCGGGTTTTCCAGCGCCAACTCGACCAGCCATTGGCACAACTCAGCAAACCCGGTGCCGGTCGCCGCGGCTGCCTTGGGCAACAGGCTCGTCTCGGTCATGCCCGGCAGAGTGTTGACCTCGAGCAGTACCGGCTCGCCGTCCGCCCGCACGATAAAGTCGACCCGCGCGCAGTTGCCCCCGCCAACAGCCGACAGCGCCCGTTCCCCGGCGGACTGAATCTGTCGCGTGGCTTCCGTATCGAACAACGCCGGGCAGGTGTACTCCGTCGCCCCGGCGGTGTATTTGTTGGCGTAGTCGTAGGCACCGCGCTTGGGCGTGATCTCGAGCACCGGCAGCGGTTGGCCGCCGACCACGCCGACGGTAACTTCTCGGCCGTCGATCCGCTCCTCGACCAGCACCGGGCCGCCGCCCTCCAGCGCCTTGGCCAAGCCGCTTGGCCAAGCGGCCTCCGAGTCGACAAACTCCAGCCCAATGCTTGAGCCCTGGCAGACCGGCTTGAGCACCAACGGCAACTCGAGTCCATCCGGCAGCCCGGCGCTCGGTTCGTCGACCACGCAGTCGTTCGCCGTGGCCAAGCCGACCCGCTCACAGGCGCGCTTGGCCGCGACCTTGTCGAACGCCAGCCGGCTGACCGCTTCGCCGCAGCCGGTGTAAGGCACACTCAGCACGTCGAGCTTGGACTGCACGGTACCGTCCTCGCCGTATGTCCCGTGCAGCGCGAGAAACACGACCTCGGTGTCCGGCGGCAGGCGAAACTCGCCGTCGACGGGATCGATCTCGGTCACCCGGTGGCCCAGACTCCGCAGCGCCGCCGCCACCGCCGCGCCGGACTGGAGCGACACCTCCCGCTCCCCGGACGGGCCGCCGAGCATCACGCAAATATCGAGCGGCTCAATCACCTCGCGCCTCCCTTTCGCCGATGATCTGCACCTCGGTCTGCAACTCAATGCCGCGCTCGGCCTGCGCGCGCTCGCGGATGCGGCCAATCAGGCGCAGCACATCGTCCGCCGTCGCGCCGCCATTGTTGACGATGAAATTGCCGTGCTCCTCCGACACCATCGCGCCGCCCTCGGTCGCACCCTTGAGGCCCAGCTCATCGACGAGCTTCCCGGCCGGGATGGACTCCGGATTTTTGAAAATGCATCCAGCGCTACGGGCCCTCGGCTGGCTGCCCCAGCGCTGCTCGGCGAACCCGGCCATGCGGGCGGCGATGGCCTCGGCAGTGTCCGGCTCGCCCTTCAGCACCGCACCGAGCGCGATCTGGTTTTTCAACAACGGACAACTCCGGTAGGAAACCTCGATCGACTCGGCCGGCATCTCGAACACTGCGCCATCGGGATCCATGAGCCGCACCGACTCCACCACGTCGAACAGTTCACTCCCCATCGCCCCAGCGTTCATGCGCAGCCCGCCACCGAGGTTTCCCGGGATGCCCTCGAGAAACTCCATCCCCGCTAGGCAGTTGCGCTTGGCCTCGGCAGCCACGGCTTTCATTCTCGCGCCCGCGCCGCAGCGGAGCCTCGTGCCGTCCGGATCGATACCGGTGAACAGCTTCCGGCCCAACCGCACAGTCAACCCGCGCACGCCGGAGTCGAGCGGAAGAAAATTGGAGCCGCGCCCGAGCATCGTCACCGGCACAGCCCGTTCCCGGCAGGCGGCCACCAGCGAGGCGAGGCCGGATTCGCTTTCCGGCTCCGCAAAAAAATCGGCCCGTCCCCCAGCCCGCAGGGTCGTCCACTCCGCGAGTGGGAAATCCGTCTCTACGATCGTGCCATCTCCGGCGGCTCGCTCGAGTGCCTCTTTCAACTCGCCCGCCACGGGCGTCGCGATCGCGGTGCTCACGCCGCCACCTCATTTCCGCTTGGCAGGGTGAACAGCAGCTCGTCGGCGGCGACATCCTCCCAGCCACAAACATCGAACATTCGTTGCACAACCTCCTCGGTCGCCTGCGCGGCCTTCCATTGTTTCATGGCCCCGGCCATCGACTCGAGCTTGGTTGGGCTGCCGAATAGCTCGCTCAACTGGCTGACGAGCAGGCTGGGCGTCAATTGTTTTTGGTGAAAACAACGTGCCGCGCCGATGTCGACAAACGACTGGGCGTTGAGCCGTTGATGATCGTCCACCGCGGTCGGGTACGGGATCAGGATGGCCGGCAGTTCCATGGCCGAAAACTCGGCTAGCGATGACGCCCCGGAGCGGCTCACCGCCAGGTCGGCCGCGCCCAGCGCGTACTCCATCTCGGTCAGGAAAGGACGCACCACCGCCCGCAGGCCAAGCGCCTCGTACGCCCGACGCACCGGATCGATCCCGCCGCCGCCAGTAAGGTGGATGAACTGCAGCCCCGGCACCGCCTTGGCCAAGCGCGGCAGCGCGGCGGTCACCGTTTGGTTGATCGACTCCGCCCCCTGACTGCCGCCCATCACGAGCAGCACCGACTGGTCATCGGCGAGGCCCAGCGCGATCCGCGCGTCGGCCTTGGCCAACGGCTCCATCGCCGAGCGCACCGGAAGACCGGTGGCGTGGATGTCGGTGCTCAGCACGCGCGGCATCGCGGTGGGAAACTGGACGAACACCTCGTCGGCCATGGGCGCCAACAGCTTAACCGCCCGGCCCGGGATGGCGTTAGCCTCGTGCAGAAAAATGCGGGCGCCGGCCAGCTTTCCGGCGACGACCGGAGGAGCGCTCGTGAAGCCGCCCATTGCCAGCACGGCATCGGGCCGGTGTTCGCGAAACAGTCTCCGACATTGGCCAAGCGACGACCAAAACCCGGCGGCGAACCGGTGCAGGTTGCCGCTGAGGGCGACCACCGGCAGCGACTCGACCTCCATGCCGTAGGCCGAGCGGACGGCGGTCTGGTCGACCTCCTTCGGGCTGACGAGCAGCGTGACTTCGCAACCGCGCGCCACGAGCGCGTCGCCCACAGCCAGGCCGGGAAACAGGTGTCCACCGGTTCCGCCGCAGGCTATGGCAATGCGCTTGGCCAACAGTTTCGTGCTCATGTCTTCGCCCGGAATGGGGAGTAGCCACCGGGATCGCTCGACCCGGCCGTGTTGGCCTGCTCCTCGCGGCTCGCAAACCGCGCGACGCTCAACAGCACCCCGACACAAAACAGCATCACCACGAGGTTTGTACCGCCGCGACTGATGAACGGCAGCGGCAGGCCCTTGTTGGGCAGCGTGCTCGTCACCACGCCGATGTTGATGAACGCCTGCAGGCCTATCAGCAGCGTCATCCCAGAGGCCAACAGGTAGCCAAAAAAGTCACGGGAGCGCATGGCAATGAACGCACCGCAAACCACGAACAACACAAAGCCCAGCACGACGCCAAGCGTAGCAACCAGACCCAGTTCCTCGCCAATCACCGAGAAGATAAAGTCGGTCTGGTGCTCTGGCACAAAGCCCAGTTTCTGGCGGCCGTTGCCGAGGCCAAGGCCGGTCGTTCCACCCGAGCCGAGCGCGATCAGCGACTGCCATGCCTGGTAGCCGACGCCCTGCTTCGTCCCCTCCGGATCCAGCCAGCTCATAATGCGATTGAGGCGCACGGTGTTCTGCGACAGCAAAAACCCGCCGGCCGCCCCAAGCGCGATCACCGGCGGGATGATAAAACGCAGCTTCGTACCGGCAAGGAACAGCATCAACCCGCACACCGTTGCGAGCAGCACCGTCGCACCCCAGTCCGGCTCGATGAAAATCAACCCGAGGAACAGCGCCAGCACCGCGCCCGGAATCAACAGGCCGTAACGGAAGGTTCCCATCCGGCGGCCCTTGCGCTCGCAGTAATGGGCCAGCGCGATGATGACGGCCAACTTGGCAAACTCAGACGGCTGAAACGTCGTGCCGGGCAGTTGCAGCCAACGGCGTGCGCCGTTGCGCTCGAGGCCGATGCCGGGAATCATCACCGCCACCAACAGAAGCAGCGCCAGCACCAGCGCCGGTAGGGAAACTTTTTTCAGTAGTTGATAGTCCGCCATGGCGGCAAACAGGCAAACCCCCACCCCGGCGCAGCACCACAACAGTTGCGACCCCAATGACGCCCCACCCCGGTGAAACATCGCGGCGCTGTACAGCATCACCAACCCCAGCGCGAGCAGGGCGGAAACAACAAACACCAGCGTGGTCGAGGCGAACTTCATCCGGGCCGCTTGCTCCGTTGGTTATTCCTCCGAGGCCGGTGGCGGGATGATCAGTTTTTGCCCCACCCGGATCGCGGTGGTGTTCAAGTTGTTGACCTCGCGGATCGCCTGCCACGTCGTGTTGTGAGCCTTGGCGATGCTGGTGAGGTTGTCGCCGGACTTTACGATGTACTCCGTGGTTCCCTCCGACAACGCCGGCTTGGCCGGTTCCTGCGGCTTGGCCGGGATGATCAACACTTGACCGATTGCCATGCGGTTCGGATCAACCGCCGGGTTGGCCTTGATAACGGCCTGGATCGTGACGCCGTGTTTGCGGGCGATGGTGGTGAAGTTGTCGCCCTTGGCCACGATGTACTCCGTCTCCCCGCTGGCGACCGCCACCTCCGGCCCGCTTGACGGCTCGGGCACTAGCGGGACGATGTCATCCGCTGGCTCCGGGTCACGCGTCACGGGCGGCGGCTTGGGGTCGTCACCCGTAGTCGTGGTTTCCGGCAGCGGAGGCGCAGCCTGCCCAGGCGGCTCCACGACGGTCACCGTGTTGGTGTCGGCCGGCGTGGCCGCCATCTCTCCCCCGATCGGCGGCAGGCTTGGGATGGAGTTGGTTTCCACGGCCGTGGCTGGCGGGGCTTTATCCGGGCGGCAGCCGGAAAACAGCAGGCTACCTAGGAACACCACGTGCACGGCCACGATGATCATCACCATCTGCAGGCCGGAGCGGCTATTGGCTTTCTGCTCGAGCAGGGAACTTTT
>CAYWMH010000154.1:0-6127 GCA_964459315.1 uncultured Verrucomicrobiota bacterium | reverse complement strand
CGCCCGTACCGCCACCCAGGCGTTGACCAAAGTCACCCACCGCTACGTCGAATTGCTCGCCAACCACGGCCTCGCCGAGGCGTGCGAAAAGGCACCGGAACTGGTCGGCGGCATCAATGCTCACAACGGCCAGCTCACCTGCCCCGCCGTTGGCCAAGCGCTTGGCCTCGACTGCCACGAGGCCAAGTTGTAACCCAAGCCCGGTTCCGCTTGGCCAAGCGCGGTCCGGGGTGATTTACTCGCCGGATGCAGAAGGACGAGATCGCGGACATCCTCAAGGAGATCGGGGTGTTCCTTGAGCTGAAGGGGGAGAACCCGTTCAAGACGCGGGCCTACCAAAACGGCGCACGCACGCTCGAGGGTCTAGCCGAGCCGCTCGACACGCTGATCGCGGAGGAGCGCTTGGGCAGCATCAAGGGCATCGGCAAGGCGTTGGCCGAGAAGATCACCGAGCTGGCCACCACTGGCCGCTTGGCCTACTACGACGAACTCAAGGCCTCCATCCCCGACGGACTCATTGCCATGCTCGACATTCCCGGGTTGGGGCCGAAAAAGGTCAAGGCGGTTCATAGCAAGCTGGGCATCGAGACGGTCGAGGCGCTCGAGCAGGCCTGCAAGGAGAGCCAACTCGCCGCGCTGCCCGGCTTTGGCAAAAAGACCGAGGCGAAAATCCTCGAGGGCATCGAGTTCCGCCGCAACTACGCCTCGCACCACCACATCAGCACCGCCCTCAACCTTGCCGAGCCGATCCTCGAGCAGCTCCGCGCCCACCCCGATGTCATCCGCTGCAGCACAGCCGGTAGTCTCCGCCGCCACAAGGAAATCGTCCGCGACATCGACTTTCTCGTTTCGTCGAAAAAACCGGAGCGGGTCATCGACTTTTTCACCGGCCAAGCCGGCATCCTCTCTGTCTTGGCCAAGGGCGAGACCAAGGCCAGCGTGATCCTCGAGGGCGGTGTCCAGGCCGACCTGAGGGTCGTGAGCGATGCCGAGTACCCGTTCGCGCAGGCCTACTTCACCGGCAGCAAGGAGCACAACATCGCCATGAGGCAGCGCGCCATCGCCCGCGGTCTGCGCCTCAATGAGTACGGCCTGTTCAGGAGCGCCGAGGAAACCCGCGACCCCAAGCTGCGGCTCGACTGCAAAACCGAGGAGGAGATCTTCGCCGCGCTTGACCTCGCCTATATCCCCCCCGAGTTGCGCGAGGACAAGGGCGAGTTCGACGCCGCCGAGGCGGGCAAAATCCCGCGCCTCATCGAGTGGACCAATCTGAAGGGCTCCCTGCACAATCACTCGAACTGGAGTGATGGATCCGAGTCGCTCGAGGAAATTGCCGCCTACATGAGCGAACTCGGCTGCGATTATTGGGCCATCACCGACCATTCGCGCTCGTCGTTTCAGGCCAACGGCCTAGACGAGGCGAGGCTCCGCAATCAGATCGCCGAGATCGCCCGCGTCAATGGCCAGCTCGAGGCCGACGGCAACCCGTTCCGCCTGCTCACCGGCATCGAGGTGGACATCCTCAAGAACCGGCTCGACTTCGAAGACGCCCTGCTGGCCGAGCTCGACGTCGTCGTGGCCAGCCTGCACGTCGCCGGCAGCAACGAGGCCGACAACACCGCCCGCCTCATCGCCGCAGCCAAGAATCCGTACGTCCACATGCTCGCCCACCTCACCGGGCGACTGCTGCTTCGACGCGAGCCGTATCCCATCGACCAGCACGCCGTC
The DNA here is from genome assembly GCA_964459315.1 of uncultured Verrucomicrobiota bacterium. GTDB lineage: Bacteria > Verrucomicrobiota > Verrucomicrobiia > Limisphaerales > UBA1096 > UBA1096. The sequence goes on along the minus strand of CAYWMH010000154.1, from coordinate 4,399 downwards.
ATCGACGCCTGCGCCGAGACCGGCACCTGGCTGGAACTCAACGCGCATCCGTACCGGTTCGACCTCGACTGGCGCCTGTGGCAGCAGGCCAAGGCCAAGGGCGTCAAGTGCGTCATCAACCCGGACACGCACCGGAACGAGGATGCCGGCTACCTGCGCCTGGGCGCTGGCATCGCCCGGAAGGGCTGGCTCACCGCCGCCGACGTGATCAATACACTCCCCTTGGGCAAGCTGCGCAAGGAACTTGCCGAAAAACGAACCAAGCAATAACCGCTTGGCCAAGCGCTTGGCTTTCAGTCTAGGGTGTGGCGGCTGCGGAAGGCGAGGTACACCGCGCCGCCGATGAGACTCCACAGCAGGCTGCCGGCGAAGGCCAGCAACGAGAGCGACAACGCTGCCTTGGCCTCGATGCCGATCGCCGTGGCGGACAGCAGCCCCACGTACAGGTTTTCACGAACCCCGATGCCGCTGGGCGTGATCGGCAGGGCGCTGATGCAGATGATCGCCGGCACGATTAGCAGCAGCACGCGGAACTGTTCGCCCATCGACAGGCCCAGCCCTTGGCCAAGTGCGACGATCTGCAGCACGCAGGCCAGGCTCAGCAACATCGACCAGCCCAGGACCCGTGGCAGGAAGCCGGGATTTTCGCCAAAGGCATGACAGGCCTCGATGCAGCGCACCAGCACGTCGCCCTTGGGCAGCCGGGCGAGAAAAGCCTCGAGTTTCTGGCGCGCACCAGTCGGCCCGGCCCAGAATGACAGCACCACCACCAAGCCGCTGACGAATAGCATGACGAGGATGACGATCATCACGCCCATGAAGCGTGGTTGGCTCATCACCACGCCCCAGTTGGCCAAGGCCATCAGCGAAACAAACAGCAGCATCGCGAACAGGCCAAGCAGCCGATCGACGACCACGGTGGTCACGGCCTCGGCCTTTTTATGCGCGGTCTCTGCGCTGGCGTAATACGCCTTGAGCAGGTCGCCGCCGGTCGAGCCGAGAAGGAATGAGTTGAAAAAATGGGCGACCAGCGAAATGCCGACAGCGCGGCCAAGCGACAAGTGCAACCCCTGCACCGCCAACACCAGCCGCCAACGAATGACGCCGATAAAAATCGTCGTGCCCATGAAACCAAACGACGCCAGCAGCCAGCCAAGACTCACGCCGGAAATTGTTTCCCACAGGCCAGCCGGCCCAATCGTCCAGCTTTCACGAAGTTGCTTGGCGAATGACAGATCCCCCCAGCCTTCACCGAGTTGCCCCTCGGCTTCGCTGGAGAAAATGACGTGCAAAATCCACGCCACCAGGACGAGGCTGACCGCCAGTTTCAGCGTGAAGCGCAGGGTGTTGGATGTGGAGTTCAATCCTCCCCCCAGATGGCTTTCAAGTGGGCCACACCTTCTTTGGCGGCATCGGTCTTGAGGCTCGGGCTCAACTCGAAGACCTTGATGTGTTCCGGCTTCACCAGGTGCTTGAGTCCCTCGAAATCGATCATGCCTTGGCCCGGCGGACGGTGATCGCGGGCTGGAAACTGGACATCGTGCAGGTGAAAACCGCCGAGCCGGCCGGCCATCGACTCGAGGTGCAGCCGGTGGTGGATGAAGCCAAGGTTCTCCTTGATTTGCGCGTGGCCGATGTCGTGCCAGTAGCAGATATTCGGGTCATCAAACCGCTGAAAGAAAAAGTCCCAGTCGGTGTCTATCGGGATTTCCTCGAGGGATTCGCGGATCTCGATACCCAGTTTGATGCCCCTCAGGCTCGACTGTTCGGCGATCCGCTCGAGCATCCCGTAGGCAAGGTCGCACGCTTTGGTCTTCTTTTTCTCGCGCTTAATTTCCGCGGCCTGGCAAAGTTTCTGATATTTCGGGCTATCCTGTTTTCCGGCCTCAAGCAGATCGACCAACTTGTCTGTGTAGTTGCGCATGTCAATCTCGCCCATGTGCAACACGATCAGCTCGGCCCCGAGCTGGTCGGCCATCTCGATGGTTTTCATCGTGTGCTTGTAGGCGTTGTCGCGTTCGCGGGTGTTGGTGGAGGAGAACTTGAAGACGTTAGGATTGGCGTGGTTGCAGCCGATCGGCAACGGGCAGAAATTGTGCAGGGTGGAAATCTTGATCACCCCGGCCTCGACCGCCTGCATGATCCCGGGGACGAGGCTCAAGCGGATGCCGTGGCTCAACTCGGCGTACTCGAAGCCGAGGTCACGGATTTCCTCAAGCATCTCGCGGCCATCGGTGTGGCGGTGGGAGTTCCAGCAGGTTGAGAAGGAATACATGGCGCAGCAAAAAAATAGCCGGAAGCTGCCTCAACCGACAACTTCCGGCAAAAAAATTCTAAGCGATCAGGCGTCCGCGTGGCGCGTCTTCAACATTTGCGTGAACTTGGCCACTTTCATCTTGCGGCGTTTGCGCACGCTTGGCTTTTCGTAGTAGCGGTTGTTTCGCGCGTCCTTGATCACGTTCTCGCGATCGAGCCGCTTCTTCAACCGGCGCAATGCCCTGTCCAATGGCTCGCCTTTTCTGATTCGTATTTCAGTCAAATAAGATTCACTTCCTTTCTATTTGCCGGATATTAGGAGCGAGACCCGCCCCCCCAACGGCACGGCGAAGGCTAGTGTCGGTATCAGTGGCTGTCAACCTGGAATACCGAGACAATATGGCACACTATCGGGCTTGAAGGTGCTGTTGTGAAAAACTAGTGAAAAACTCTCCAACACATCCTTGAAAAACTGCATTTACAGTTGAAAAGAGCTATTTTTCTGCCGTTTTTAATCGGTGCATAAACCGGTGATGAAGCAGCTTAAATGGTTCGCATTGTTCAAGTTACGGTCGGCAGAGCGGTTTTTGCGCTGGGCCGGATCGGATCAACGCCCGAGGAACTGATCGCGTCCGGCCACCAAGGCTGCCATTTTTCTATCGGCCACGCTGCGCGCGAGCATCCAGAACCCGCAATCAGGGTGCACCCATTTGATCCGCTCGATGCCAAGGATAGCCACTGCATTCTCGATCCGGCTCGCGATTACATCGGTCGGCTCGACCTCGTTGTCCTTGATGTCCACCACGCCGATGCCGAGCTTGATCTCCGGGTTCAGTTCATTGAATGCCTCCAGTTCGTCGTAGCCGCGCCGTGCGAATTCAAGGACGAGGTGATCAACGTCCAGTCGGTTCAGGAATGGCATCAGATCGCGCCAGTAGCCTTTTTGGATCGATTGCCCGCCGTAGTTGCCGAAGCAGAGGTGCAGTGCCTTCTCACCCCGGATACCGCCCAGCGCGTGGTTGAACGGCTCGTGCGCCCAGTCGGCGTCCTCGGCGTGGCCGGTCAGGTGGGCCTCGTCCATCTGGATCACCGGCGCGTCGATCGGCTCGACCTGTTTGCGGAGCACTTCGGCGAGCGCCATCGTCAAATCACGGATGTCGCCGTGATGCCGGTCGACCAGCGTGCGGGCGAGCATGTACGGCGCGGTGAAGGTGAACATTGTGTCGGCGCTGGAGAGGCCTTGAAAGCGTTGCCAGTCCCGCGGCAAATTGAGTGTTCCCTCGGTGAGCGGCCCGTCGACGACACCGGCCGGCTGGGCGCGAAAGCGCATCCGCTGCTCGGCGGCAAACCGGGCCAAGTCCTCCCGCGTGAGGGTGGTCGAGATGCCACCCATCGGCCGAATGAAGTAGTCGATCATGCCGTTCGTTTCCGGGTGGCTGACGTCGAACCGGGACAATTCGCCGTCGGAGACCAGATCGATCCCGGCCAGTTCCTGCGTCTTGAGCACAACGAGGATGGCGTCCCGCAGTGCGGGCGCGGAGGGGTTGGCGGCGAGCCAGGCGGGAACCGGGTAGCTGCCAACGACCTTGGTTTGGATTTCTGGCTTGGTCATTGTTTTCGAGGTAAAACGGCCGGTCAGGATGCAGGCCAAGCGCTTGGCTGTCGAGCGCGCGCTTGGCCAAGTGGGTCAAATCGTGCGGGCAAATTCGTCGCGCAGCTTGGCCAAGGGGGCGCTCCAATCGCCAAGCTTGGCCTGGCGGAATAGGCGCATCGACGGGTACCACGGGCTGTCGTCGCGGCCGAGCATCCATCGCCAGTCGGCGGCGGCGGAGAGCAGCAGCCAGGTCGGCTTGCCAAGCGCCCCGGCCAGGTGGGCCACGGCGGTGTCGATAGTGATGACGAGGTCGAGCTGCTCAATGAGTGCGGCGGTGGAGGCGAAGTCGTCCATCAATGGCGACAGGTCGGCGAGCCGGTTTTCAACATCGGCCCGGGCGGGATCGTGGGCCGCATCCCCAAGCTGGAGCGCAAAGAACATCGCCCGCTCGTGCTCGAGCAGCGGCAGCAGTTGCTCGAACGGCAGGCTGCGGCGGTCGGGGCTTTGGCTGCCGGAGCCGTGCCACGTCAGCCCGATGCGAAACAGCCC
>CAYWMH010000153.1:5677-6135 GCA_964459315.1 uncultured Verrucomicrobiota bacterium | reverse complement strand
AAGGATTATCAAAAGCTAATTACATAGAATTTCAGAAAAAACAAAATTCAAAAATCTCGATTGAGATGGCGTTACTCTTGGATTCATCAGACCCACAAACATTAAAACTTTATAGTGAAAATTTGTTCAAGAGATCTCAAGCCATTGAATTAAGCGATCAAGAAAGGTCGACCCTTCAAAAGCGTGCCAAATGGTATCTTGAACGGGTATCGTTATACAATTAACAATCATTTATTTTCACTGTTTCTTTGGATTAAAGGACGGGACCCAATTGGTACATAATTAATTAAGTCCAGGAATGGAGCGTCTTACACATTCGTGATTCCTAAAAAACTGTTTTGCAAAGCAAAGAATTGATCAGCGATCCCTAATAGAGAGAGCGAACCTAACCGCGGCCGCTTGCTTAAGGGTGATGACTCTACTCAGTTCAGGCGACTCCTTAGGATCGCTATGCCCAC
>CAYWMH010000153.1:0-5667 GCA_964459315.1 uncultured Verrucomicrobiota bacterium | reverse complement strand
TTACCGCCCGCAATCCGTAAAGAAGCCTACCGTTTGATCGAGCAAGCCTTTGACCAAGCGAAGAATTGAGGAGCGATCCTAATAGAGAGCGAACCTAACCTCGGCCGCATGCTTAAGAGTGATGGCTCTGGTCAAGTCAGGCGACGCCTTAGGATCGCTTGGCCAAGCGCGAAGGTAACGGCACCTATGGCCAACAAAACCCCGCACGGGAAAAGCATTTCGGACAGCGAAAACTCGCGCCAGATAGCGCCTTCAAGCGAAAGGATCGCCCACTTGAACGGGCTGATATGGCTGATGACCCCCATGAACTTGGGCAGGAACGCCAGCGGCACCGTGGCACCGCCGATCATCGAAAAAACCATGCCAACAGCCCAGGCAGCACCGCTCACCGCCTCCTCGGTCCGCCCCCAAACCGCCATCAACATGGTGACTCCCACGAAGCAACAGGCCACACAAAACACTGCCAGACATAAAAGGAGCGGATCCTTCGGCCGCATTCCAAACGCCATGCCGACCCCGATTAAAAAAGTTACCACACAGACCACGCTGATGAAACAGGCCAGCGATTTCCCGGCCAGCATCTGCCAGTTAGAAATCGCCGACACCTGTAGTCGCAGCAAAGTGCCGCGCACTTGTTCGCGAACGATGGTCACCGCAAAACCAGCCGCACAGGCCAAGACACCCCACATGATCGCCTGCGGGAAAGTGATATCCCAACTCGATTGCAGCTTGCCTAAATCTCCGTTTTGCTTCTGCCGCACGATCTTGATCGTATCCACTCGCATCAACTCCATATATGGCATTTCAAGTTTCTCCGGCACCCTCGCCTGTTCCTCAAGCCGAGTTTCACGCAATTGAATCATCGCGCCGAAAAGATTGGTCAACGAGTTTTTTAAACCCGGCGGAATCTGCTCATCCTGTTTTATCTCATCGACGAGCGACTTAAACTGGCCGGTGATAGGGCTGTTCGTAGCTGTCATAAATCCCGCCATTCGCTCAGAGACCAGTTGACCCGCCCCCTCGAGCAATAGTCCCCGCAACATCCCCATCATCGCCTTTCGGGCCGGGTCCATCCCGACCTGAACCGTCGCTGGTTCCTCGCCCCAAAACATGCCGGCCTTCTCACCGAATCCCTTAAGGATGACGACTACCCCGTCCAGCTTGCCCTGCTTCACCGCCAAAAACGCCGGCTCGCGGTTGGTTTTTACAACGTCGATTGTACTGGCAAGTTTTGCCAAATAGTTTGTCGACTGTGCCGATCGATCCTCATCAACCACCGCCACGCGCAGGTGAATCGACTCCGATGATGCCCCACCACCGAAAACAAAACCGAAAAACACCCCGATCAAGACCGGGAAGCCAACGAGGAAAAACAACCCAATGCGATCGCGCAGCAGTTGCTTCAAGTCCTTAATCGCAATGAGAAAAACGGGGTGCATTTCAGTCTCTCAATCTCCTTCCCGTGAGATGCAAAAACACGTCCTCAAGGTTAGGTCGATTGATTTCCATCTCGGAAAAACCACCGCCCAACTTGGACAAGCGATTAATCTCCCTTAATGGTTGAGCCGAATCAAAAACCAACTTGGTGCCGTCCAGTTTTGCTGGTAATGAATCCGCAACCTCCGGAACCTCGTTGAACGTCACGTGCACCTTGGCCGGACCACCGTGCGTATGGATCAAGCCGTCCACCGTATCAAGCGCCAGCAGTCTCCCGTGGTCCATGACCGCCACTCGGTCACACAGCCGCTCGGCTTCCTCCATGTAATGCGTCGTGTACAGCACGGTCAATCCCTGCTCTCGGTTCAGCGTTTGGATGCAGTCGAAGATACGGTTACGCGATTGCGGGTCCACACCCACAGTCGGTTCGTCTAGTAGGATAATCCTCGGGTCATGAATAAGCGACACGGCCAAGTTCAGTCTCCGCTTCATTCCGCCCGAGAAGGTGCGCACAAAGTCCCACCGACGACCTTCTAAACCAACCGCATCAAGCACCCAGTCCACCCGGTCACTAAGACGCCGACCGACCAAGCGCTGCATCCCACCAAAAAATCTTAGGTTTTCCTCCGCAGTCAGATCATCGTAAATAGAGAGTGACTGGGGCGTGAGGCCAAGCGCGCCCTGCACTGCAGGAGAAGAGGTGTCCTCGCTGCCTAGGACGGACAACCGGCCACTGTCCGACTTGGCCAACCCGACCAACATACGAATCAACGTCGTCTTCCCCGCGCCGTTCGGCCCCAGCAGACCAAAAACCTCGCCCTGTTTTACTTCAAACGATAGGCCATCAACGGCTACATTGTCACCAAACACTTTCCGCACTTGATCCACCTCCATCACAAGGCCGGCATGAATAACCCCGTCGCTATCCCCGTTCAATTTTCCGTCTTTCATTTTTTCTTTTTCGTTTTATTCAAGAACTCGTGACGATGGAGACACGAATCTTGAACGGGTGGCACCATTCCCTCCGATGGGCTAAGAAATATCCTATCTTGTATCCTGATTTTCTCGAAAAACCAGCTTGGCCAAGATCTTGGTCTAGAGGAGTTGGGTGATGGGCTCGGCGCCGTGGATGACGCGCTGCACCTCGGGAGGGACACCGGCCATGGCGCGCAGGGTTCCGGTGTCGAGGATGGTGTCCATGATGGTGGCGTACAGGCTGGGAATGGTGATCCGAGCGCTCGCCGGCTCGCCGCCGTCGCGGGTAGTGGAGCCGACGACACGGCCCATCTGCAACCCGCCTCCGTACAGGAGCAGTGGGGCAACACCGGCCCAATGTTCCCGGCCACCCCGGGCATTGACCTTGGGCGTGCGGCCCATCTCGCCGCAGCAGACGAGCAGGATCTTGTCGCGCAAACCGCGCGCCTCGACGTCCTCGATGAATGCGCTGACCGCGTGGTCGAACGGCGTGCCAACGTAACCCATGCCTTCGATCATTGTTGCGTTGTTCTGGTCGGCGTGCATGTCCCACACAAAGTTGGTAGTGATGGTGATGAAGCCAGCGCCCCGTTCGGCCAAGCGGCGGGCGAGCAGCATCAATTTGCCAAGGCTGTTCACGTGCTCGGCATAGCGTGGATGGTTGTTCCATTTTTTGCTGATGCGCGAGACATCCATCAGTTTCGACGTATCGTAACGCTCGATCAGCTTGGGGTCTTCGCGCGTGATGTCGAATGCCTCCGAAACGGTGCCAGTGAGTGTCTGGAACGCCTGCGACTGGAATCGGTCGAGGCTCTCCGCGATGTCGCTTTCACCGACCACGCGCCGCCACTGGTCGAGGCTGGCGAGCAGGCTGCGGCGGTCGTCGAGCCGAGTAGGATCGATCGCCAGTTTCATGTCCCGCTTGAGGTTCCCATCGCCGCTCGGGGCAAACGGCGCGTAGGCCGAGCCAAGCGGCCCGGTGCTGTCGAACCGGCCCAGATCCATGAACGCCGGCTTAGCGGAACTGTCCACCGCGCGTGGGAACAGCGACAGGTTGCGCGGCATGCCGTTGCGAGGATTGTTCGCGCCGGCGACACGGGCGTAGTGCGAGCCGACGTGCGCCCCGGCCGAGTAGCGCTTGCTGATGATCGGTTTCGAGTCGTGCGCGTTGCTCTCCGTGGTGAACGAGCGGACAATTGAAAACTTGTGCGCCAGCCTCGCCAGCCGCTGCATCGTGCTGCCAAACGTGATGCCCGGGATCGTCGTCGGGATCTCCCCGGTCATCGAGCGGATGCCGGCCGGCGCGCTCATCTTCGGATCAAATGTCTCGTATTGCGACGGGCCGCCGTGCTGGAACAGGAACACAACGCACTTGTCCTTCGTCAAGCCGCCGGCCTGCTTGACCACCTCCTCAGCACGGAGCAACTCGGGCAGTGCCAAGCCGCCCAGGCCGAGACTCCCCACCGAGAGAAACTCCCGCCGACTCCAATGGTTGGATTTGAGCCCCAGCATGATTCGCGGACACCGAAAAACGTACACCCACCCCGCTCCGGCGCAACCCTTTCCGTCCGCTCGGCCAAGTGACCGGCCAATGGGCGCTTGTTCCGGGCAAGCGGCCGCTCTACGCTGCGGGAGTCATGGCGTTGCCGGTCATTTCCGTGGAGCAGATGCGTCGCTGGGAGGCGGCGACCTGGGAGTCTGGCAAGACCGAAGAGGAGGTCATTGCCCGGGTCGGCGAGGTTGTTGCCGCAAGAGCGATGGAACTGACCCAGCCCGGCGACGCTATCCTGCTGCTCGCCGGCAAGGGGCATAACGGCGACGACGTGCGCGCCATGGCCGGACATCTGCCGGGGCGCGAGGTGAGCCTGCTCAGCGTGACCGACCCGGCCAAGACGCGCCAAAAGCTGCCACTCGATCTTGACCCCGCCCCGACGCTGGTCGTCGACGGCCTGTTCGGCATCGGGCGCAACCGGCCGCTGGACGCCGACTGGATGCAGGTCATGGCGCAGGTCAACGCCAACAGGCTGCGGGTGCTATCGGTCGATACGCCTTCCGGCATCGACGCCGCCAGCGGCGAGGTGCAGGGCGCGGCCATCCGCGCGGAGGAGACGCTGACGCTCGGCGCAGCCAAACTGGGCCTGCTGCGGCCAAGCGCGTCGGAATACGTCGGGCGACTGCGGGTGGCGCCGGACATCGGCCTCACGCCATGCCGCGAAACAAGCGACCTGCTGCTTGGCCAAGCGGACGATTTTTGCGCCTTCCCCCCGGCCCGGCCGGCCGGCGGGCACAAGGGCACGTTTGGGCACCTGGGCATCATGGCCGGCAGCGTCGGCTACCACGGCGCGGCGGTATTGGCGGCACGCGGCGCGGCGCGGGCACAGCCGGGGTTGGTCACGCTGCTGACACCGGACAAAGTGGTCGTGCCGGGGGCGTCACAGTTGCAGGGCGTAATGGTGCGACCGCTGTTACCGGGCGAGATCACGATCCACTCGCTCACCGGGCTGCTGATCGGCCCGGGACTGGCCGCGGATGACCTGCCGGCGGACCTGAAGGAAACCACCGGCGAGATGTGGCGCGAGTCGTCGGTGCCGATGGTGGTCGATGCCAGCGCGCTCGACTGGCTGCCGTCGGGTAAAACACCGGACAAGTCGATTCGAGTGATCACGCCGCACCCCGGCGAGGCGGCCCGGCTGTTCAACTTGAGCACGGACGCCGTGCAGGCCGACCGGGTGGAGACGTTGCGGGCGCTCTCGGCCAAGTTCGGCGGCTGCTGGGTGGTGTTGAAGGGACAGCACACGCTGATCGGGCGTGCCGAGGGCGAGGTGTTCGTGAATCCCACCGGCAACCCGGCGCTTGGCCAGGGCGGCAGCGGCGACCTGCTGGCCGGCTACCTGGCCGGGTTGTTGGTCCAGCCGATGTTGCGGGAGGATGTCTGCCGAACGATCCGCTATGCCGCTTGGCAGCACGGTGCGGCGGCGGATGAACTGGCCGGCCAAGCGCCAAACTGGGTAGTTGAGGAGTTGGCCAAGCGGATCGGGAGTGTGCAGGTGTAAGTCCAAAAAGCCTTTTTGAATGCCTTTACGATCAAAAATAATTGGGATACAATTTGCCTTGCGTACTGCCATGCAGTCCGAGCTGCCAGAGTTGATTTTATCGCTCCAATAATAATGTATATCCATCAAACAAAAATCATCCCACTGATCGCCCTCGCTTTGGGATTGATGTTCCTGCCGGGTTGCTCCCAGCAGGACATCG
>CAYWMH010000152.1:0-6203 GCA_964459315.1 uncultured Verrucomicrobiota bacterium | reverse complement strand
ATGTCGGAGGTGTCCTTCTCGATGGAAATCCGTGACTGGCTCATGTAGGTCTTATCCAGTAGAAATGTCACCAAGGTGGTCGTCAACGCCGTCAGCAAAAAGACGAGCATGATGTTGATGAACCGCACGCGAATGATCCGCCAATAATCCAGAATGTGGAGCTTGTCGGACGATTGATCCGTTTTTGGGAGTTTGTCCATTTTCTACGACCCAGAAAAAAAGGGAGGCCAGATAACCACGTCTGGCCTCCCGTGAAAAGATTTTCGTTTCAGGTACTCAATAACTTGTACCGATGCCCACGGACACGACGTTGCGCTCGAAACTGCGGTTCGGGATGTCCGAGTCCAACTCGTCGTAATTGTAGGCCAACTCGGCCCAGATGTTGTCGGCGACGGCGTAGGTCAGGCTGCCTCCGAGCAACAGAAGGGATTCCTCCTTGCCGTCCAATTTCCCTCCACCGCCGCTAATCTCCGCGTCCTGAAACCGACCGGTCAGGGTGCCATGAACCCTTGCGCTAACCTTGTGAAGCAACTGAGCGTAAACCGAAGTGGTTTCCTGATCGGCAGCCTGTAAATCAGTTGCAGCGCGAGTGAGACTAACTCCAGCTACCAGTTTGCTCCCCTCAGCGTATCCCCATTCCATGCCAGCGTTGACATACGGGCTGGTTTCATCCTCGGGGATAAACCCGGGCATGAGATCGAAATCATAATAATCAACGTTCTGAACGCCAGCCTGCAGATTGGCGAGCAAGTTTTTGTCCAATTGATGACGCGCCCCGACATATCCGTAATGAGCATGATTATTCCGAGCCTCCGGGTTGAAATTCAAACCGGGAACCTCCAAAGTATTGCCATCAAAGTCTGTCGAGGAGAATTGGTATCCGGCGAAGTATTCCGTCTGGGATGCGCCGTAAAATACGTCAAGACTAACTTGGTTATAGGAACGGTCCAAAAGTGCTGAATGGAATTCCTCTTCAAAGTCGTAAATGGAGTTCGCATAACCAAGCTCCACTCCAATGCTGCCTGAAAGAATCCGACGGTATTGGGCCGAGAAGGTATTGCGCAAATTGTCACCTTCTGTGCGCAGTGGTGTGCCTCCGTTCAGTATCTCAGGCTCCTGCGCAACCACGAGACCATTACTCAACTGCAGGCGTGAACTGTCGGAAAACATCTTGTCGAGACCTATGCCCAACTCGTGGCCGTAGTCTTCGTTATCGCTTTCCCGGTCTTCGTAGTAGCGCATGCCGAATGCATACCGGGCGCTGAGTTCCATGTCCGTCCCCTCGCCGATAGTGAGGCTGATACCTGGGCTGACCTCTATACCCCAACTCTCCTCGGCGAGCGCCTCGGGTGAAGTCGTATAGTTATCGTCGTAGAATCCCCGCAGCGAGGCGGTGACTTCCCAGATCTTGCCTGCATCTGCAGCCTGCGCTGCGGCTACTCCCAGCGCGGCTACTCCCAAGGTGACAATTTTGTTATTCATGTCTTCTATTGAAATCCCACAGTCAAGCGCCCCGATCGGTCAGCAGGGCTGAATGGAGGGGCATTGTCGATGCCCGACCGCTGGTGTCAACCCCAATTGCGTAAGTTTTTTGACTTTTTTCACCGTCTCAACCGTGTCGATATCAGGCACCTACAGGTGTTCTTCCGGTGCGGTGAAAAATAGCCATTGGCCCAGCGAAAAAACGTTCGAAACAGCCTTCAGGGGGAATCCATCTGGCAATTCCCCCTCTTTTTGGATGGCCAACATGAACCGCTCCCAGTTCAACCCCGCCGAGTTCAGCATCCGAACGGTGTATCGCTGGTCGGTGGTGATCTCGGTGAAATAAATGGCACTCACCGGCCACCGGGCGTTGAGAGTGTAAAAATCCGGCTGCACGGTTTGGGTCAGCCAGACACAATCTTGATTCCCGTACCATGCCACGGCCCAAGGCAGATCACTCATCACCAGGTCGTCCTGTTTTATCTCGGGCGAGCCATGCTCGACCGGAACGTGGCGAAGATGCTGCAGCTTCGCCGGCTGGTACAGCGGCTCGGCCAAGGGATAGGGGTGCGGCAGAAAAAAACTGAGGGCCATGGGAAGCGAGGCGGCCGTGACCAAGCCGGCGGAAGCAGCCAAGCGCATCTCCGGCAGACTCACTCTCCATTGATCCAACAGCGAGAAAAACAATCCCGCGCCAAACAGGAACAGGATCGGCCCAAGGATGGCCAACAGGTTTTCGCCGTTCACGACTGACACAGGGGTCACCGGCGCGCCTTGGCCAAGCGACCTCCCAAGCAGTTCCGTTAGTGTGCCGTTGGGCGACGAGAGATGCGTGCGGCCAAGCGCTTGGCCAATCGCAAACAACCCGAGTGTCATCAATAAAAATACCCGCAGCCGCCGCAGCGACGGGCTCCGAAATTGCATCACCAGGCCAACGAGACTAACCACTGCAAACCAACCGCCGGAGAACCGCGGCAACTCGTGTACCAGCAGTTCACGAAGGTTGCGCTTCAGCTTGTTGCCGATGTCCCACAAGCCAACGCCATCGGTTGGCTGAACCTTGATTTCATTCTCGCCGTCCACAGGCGCAGCGCTTGGCTCGTAAAACAGCTCCCGCTCAAGTGTGTCGCCCGGGAAAGAGTGCGTCTCCCCATACAGGGCCAAGCCAGCTGCGCCGAAGAGGTTGCCGCTTAGTTGCACGTTCCGCACCAGCCACGGCGTCATCACGAGCAGAAATCCCAGCAGCGCCATCGCCACCGTACGGCCCCGGTGCCTGCCCAAAAAACAGCCGAGATAAACCAGCACCGGCAGGATCACCCAGGCAAAACCGTAGCGGGTCAACCCGCCCAGACCGGCCAATACCCCGGCCCAAAGCGCCATCCCGGCAAACCAGCCGCTGCCCCGCGACACCCCGTCATTCCCCTGCTCTTCCAGCCTCACGAGCGTCTTGGCCAAGGCCAGAAACAGAAACAGCAACAGCATCACCGGGAGGCCCGAGGTGCTGAATTTCCAGTAAAGTTCCGTCCCTAAAAAGAGCAGTGCTGCGCACCAGGCTACCGGCGACTCAAACAGCTTTTCGCCAAGCCGAAAGAGTTGAATTAGCACCACAAAAAACAACGCTTGGTTGAACAGCCAAATCAGAAACTCCGGTTGATATCGCTTGAACTCGCTTGCCTTTTGGAGATCGATTTCGAACTCAAACGGCAGCACCTTCATCCACCCGGCCAACAGTAGCGGATACAACGGCGGGTTGGTGATGTCGGGGAGTGTCGCGCGTGGCGCCTCATCGGAGATTGCGCCGTGTTGTCGTAAGATATCGACGCTCAGCGGACGGATGAATCGGGTGGTGTAACCGCGACCCTCAGAGAGGTTGCGGGCCAGTTGCGCGGAATCCATCGCCTCGGGAGATGTGAAATTCTGGGTGAGATTTAGGTTGTAGACCAGTCCCAGGCTCCCGAGCAGCAACAGCAACACCAGAGCGCGAATGCGCCCGGCCCATTTGCCCTCCTCGAGGCTGTGTATGATTTGTTGTACCCGGAACATCTGCCGCCGCGCCGTAGCTCGGTCACCCTTGGATGCGCTCATTCCGCATCGCGTTCAAATTCCCTCCAGGCCGTAGCGGTTCAGCTTGCGATGCAGCGTCCGCCGGCTGATGCCGATTTTCCGCGCCGCCGCCGTCCGGTTGCCACGGCACTCCTTCAGTGTGCGGATGATGAGCTGCTTCTCGGCCTCCTCGAGCGTCACGCCCTTGTCGGCGGGCGGCTGGGCCAGTTGTTTTTCATGCTGGATCACGCCGCGGCTCTGCACCGACTGCGGCAGGCCAGCCAACTCGATCATGTCGCCCCTGGCCAACACCACCGCGTGCTCCACCGCCGTGCGCAATTCCCGCACGTTCCCCGGCCAAGCGTATCGGATGATCGCCTCGAGCGCATCGGCGGTGAAGTCGTTCACCAGCTTGGCGTTCTCCTCGGCGAACTCGCGCAGGAAACTCAGTGCCAGCATCGGGATGTCCGACGCGCGCTCCCGCAGCGGCGGCGCCCAAAGCTCCACCACGCCCAGCCGAAAATAGAGATCCTCGCGAAACTCGCCGTCCGTCACCAGCGCCTTGAGGTTTTTGTTCGTCGCCGCAACCACCCGCACGTCGGCCGACAACGTCTTGCTGCCGCCCACCCGCTCGAAGGTGCGCTCGCCAAGAAACCGCAGCAGCTTGACCTGCGTCGTCTCGTCGATCTCGCCGATCTCATCAAGAAACAGCGTCCCGCCCTCGGCCTGCTCGAACCGCCCGATGCGCCGCTCGTGCGCGCCGGTGAATGCCCCCTTCTCGTGGCCGAACAATTCGCTCTCGAGCAGCGTCGGCGACAGCGCCGCGCAATGCACCGTCACCATCGGCTTGGCCGAGCGCGGGCTGAGTTGGTGGATCGCCTTGGCCAACAGCTCCTTGCCGGTGCCGCTCTCACCCTGGATCAGCACGGTGGCCCGCGACGGCGCCACCTGCCGCACCACATCCATCACCTTCTGCATCGGCTCCGACTCGCCGATGATATTCTCCAGCCCGAACTTCTTGTCGAGTTGCTGCTTGAGCGTCTTGTTTTCGCTCTCGAGCGTGCGCAGCTTGAGCGCGCGGGCGATGCGTGCCTCGAGCTCGTCGATCTGCATCCGACCCTTGGCCAGATAGTCGTCGGCGCCCTGCTTGAGCGCCTCCACCGCCAGCTCCTCCGAGCCGTAGGCGGTCATCAAGATGCAGATCGGCGGCTTGGCCAGCGACTTGGCCCGGGCGATCAGTTTCATGCCATCCTCGTTGTTTGGCAGACGGAAGTCGGTCAGCAATACCTCGAATGACTCGGCCTCGAGCAGACCGGCCGCCGAGGCAGCATCCTCGGCGACGTACACTTCGTACCGGTCCTCCAGCGCGGCGCGCAGGCCGTCGCGGGTCGGCTTTTCGTCGTCGACGATGAGTAGGTTCGGGTTCATGCCTCGTTCGTAGCCGTCTCAATCAGCCGTTGCCGCCGCTCCTCGATCGGCAGCCAGATGCGAAAGGTCGTCCCCTTGCCGCCGTGGCTCACTAGTTCCAGCCGGCCGTCGTGGTCGCGCACGATCCGCTGCACGATCATCAGGCCCAGCCCGGAGCCTTTTTCCTTTGTCGTGTAGTACGGCTCAAAGATCCGCTTGATCTGTTCCTGCGGGATGCCGCCGCCGGTGTCGGTCAGGCTCACCCAGACGCCGCCGCCCGCCTCGCCGGTTCGGAGGGTCAACTCGCCGCCGGTGCTCATCGCGTGCATCGAGTTTTTCATCAGGTTGATCAGCGATTGCTTGATCTGCGCGGCGTCGAACAGGGCCAACGGCAGTCCCTTGGCAAACTCCAGCTTGATCGCTTGGCCTCGATTGTCGAACTCCGGGCGCAGCAGCTCGATCGTCTCCTCGATCGTGTCGGTGAGGGAGCTTTTCTTGAGCTTCGGCCGGCTTGGGCGGATGGCCTGCAGGAACTGCGTCACGATGTAGTCGAGCCGGTTGACCTCGCCCTTGGCCACGCCGATGTATTTCTCCAGCTTGGCCGCAATGTCGCGCACCTCGTCCGCGTCGCCGTCGTGCTTGGCCAAGGGCTCGTTAACGCCGGCTGCCGGTTGGCCAAGCTTACGGATCTCCCGCTCCATCAACTGCAGGTGAATGCTGAGCGCGTTGAGCGGATTGCCAAGCTCGTGCGCCACGCTGGCCGCCAGCAGCGTCAATGCCTGGATGCGCTCGCTCTCGATCGCCTCGTGCGTCTGCTCCCGCGCCTCGGTCGCGTCGTGCAGAATCAGCGCCATGCCGGTGCTGCCCTTGGCCTCGCCGTCGAGCGGCGCGGCGTAAAGCCGGATGAACCGTTTGCGGGGATACTCCAGCTCGAACTCCCGCCGCACAACGCTTTGGCCACCCTCGTCATCCGCCGCCTGCAGCGACGCCCAGTCCAGCTCCGGCAACAGCCGCTCCACCGGCAGATCCATCGCCGCGTCCTCGTCAAAACCGGTCAACCGACTCGCCGCAGCGTTGAGGTAAGTGGTCCTCCCCTCCGGGTCGGCAACGAGCACACCGTCCTCAATCGTGTTAAACAACGTCTCGAGAAACGACCGGTCGCGCGCCAGCCTCTCGACGAACGACTGCAAGTTCTCCGGATTGCGCGCGTCGATGCGCCCGAGAACTTTTTCGATAAAACTGGACTTGGTCGAAGGCATGCGGCTCAGAGC
>CAYWMH010000151.1:0-6256 GCA_964459315.1 uncultured Verrucomicrobiota bacterium | reverse complement strand
GGATAAATTATATTCATATCATTGAACGGGTCAATTTTTATTTGACCTCATGAAACCTGAGCGGGAAGCACTCGCTACGCCGCCTTGCTGACAATTTGCACGACGGCCTGTTGCAGGAGCAGTGTGTCGTCGGTGCTGGAGGAGACCAGTTGCCGGTTGCATCGCAGCAGGATGTCCATCGCTTTCGTCAGTTCTGCCTCCGAGTATTGGCGGGCGTGACCGAGCGCGTTGAAGAGCATGTACGGATGCATCGCCTTGGGATTGAATTTCCGGTCGCCCGGCAGCCGATCGTCCGGGATGGCCTCGAGTTGTGATTTGAACTGCGGGTAGCCCCCGCCGGCGCGAATCCATTTCAGCCTCAGCAGTTCCCGGAGAAAAATCATCGTGCGAACTTTCGAGATCAGGCCATAAAGCAGCGCGATGGGTGATTTTTTTGAGTCGAGCTTCACCTCCCACAATTCCTCGTCGAGCACGCGCAGGAGCTTGGGAAGGTTCCGCTCGCCCAGCGCGTCGGCCAGCGCAAACGCCTTGGCCTGCCGGGTGCGGGTGGCGATAGCGTGTACATCCTGCCGGGTGACTTCGCCGCGCTCGCCAACGAAGGCGGCAAGTTTGTCGGCCTCGGAATGCAATTGCTGGAGGTTGGTGCCGGCCAGCAGCACCAGTTCGTCGGCAACGTGTGCGGCGATCTTTTTGCCCAGCTCGCTCAGGCGCTGGCGCACGATCAACGCCGCGCGGCTGCCGCGTTCCTTGTCGGCCACGGACAAATCCTCGACCGCGCCGATCTTCCTGGCGGTCTTGAAAAAGGTCTTCCGCTTGTCGACCTTGCCGGCGCTGATCAGCACGCGCACCCCCTGCCAGTCGAACGTCTCCCAGCCCTTGGCCAAGCCGTTGAGCCGGTCGGTCACGTCGCGGCTTGAGGCGGTGCGTTCGTCGCCGAGAAAGTTGGTGTCGCGCAGCCAGACTACCTTGGCCCCACCGAAAAACGGCAGCGTCTGCACCGCCTCGTTGAGCTTGGCCAAAGCGTCGAGCGCCTCGGCGGCGTTGCGGACCGTGCCGTCGATGATCTCTTGATCCTCGCCGCCGACCTCGACGCACCATCCGTCGTAAACCTGGCGGGCACGGTCGCGCACGAGAAAATCCTCGTCGCCGAAAACGAGGCAGAGCGGCTTGGAGGGAAGCTGTGGCTCGGCGGCGGGCATGCGGCGTCAGCCCTGCTCCTCGTCGCCGGCCGATTCCTGGATCTGCGCCAGCACCTCGGACATGTCCTCGACCTCGGCGAACAGGTCCGCCGCCACGAACACCGGCGACTTGTAATGGGCGGCGAGCGCGAGGCAGTCGCTTGGCCGGGCGTCGACCTCCACGATCTTACGGCCCCGCTCATTGTCCTGCTCGAGGAGGAGCCGGGCGAAGTAGGTCGAGTTTTTCAACTCCGTGATGACGACCCGCAGCAGCTTGATGCCGAACCCGTTCAGCACGTGGCCGATCAGGTCGTGGGTCAGGGGCCGCTCCTTCGGGGTATCGTTGAGGAACATGCCGATCACGGCGCCCATGTTGTGTTCCACCTGGATGACGAACACCTTCTCCTCGTTGCCGATGAAGACGGCGCAGCCGCTGTTCGCAGGGAGAATCCCCCGCACTTCAACGGATATGGCGTCCTGACTCATCAGCAGCAACCGTAACACCGCCCTCGCCGAAAACAAGCCCGGCGCAGGCGGAAATCGTCACGCGGAATCGGCCCCGGCGAGCCGCCGGACAACCTCGCCGGCCGCGGCAAACCCGAACGCACCGGTCACAAAAGTCGCCGCGCCGAAGCCCCATTCGCAGTTGAGCTTCATCGAATCCTCCCGCCCGGCCGCCTCCGCGCGGCTGGCGCACACGGTTCCGTCCGATTTCGGATAAACCGGCGGCTCCGGAGAAAACACGCACGGCACGCCCATCGGCTTCCCGGCCCGCGGGAAGCCGTGCTCCTTGCGTAAACTCGAGCGCACTTTCGAAAGCAGTGGATCCTGCATTGACTTGGCCAAGTCCGCCACCTGCACGCGTGTGCCGTCCCGCCGTCCGCCCGCCGCGCCGCTGGTGATGACCGCGATGCCCCGGCGGCGACACTCCGCGATCAGCAACACCTTGTTGCGGACATTGTCGATCGCATCCACGACAAACTCAAACCCGCCCGACAAGATTGCCTCGCAGGTTTTGTCGTTAAAAAACTCCGCCCGAGAATCGACCGCGCAGTTCGGCGCGATTCGCTGCACGCGCTTGGCCAGTTCCTCCACCTTGAATTGGCCGAAGCCGCCGTCGAGCGCCGGCAGTTGCCGGTTGACGTTGGTTACGCAGACCTCGTCGAGGTCGACCAGCGTCATCGCGCCAACCCCAGACCTGGCCAACGCCTCCACCACCCACGACCCCACGCCCCCCCCGCCGACAACGCACACCCGCGCTTGGCCAAGCGCCGCCAACCCCGCCGCCCCATAAAGCCGGCCCACTCCGCCGAACCGATCTGATTGTTTGTTGTTATCGTTCAATAAACGCGCCGCATTCATACCCAGCGATGCACCTAATCCCAAGCCTTCGCTTGGCTCATAATGCCCTTGCAGTGGAAAACAACTCGTCAAGAACGCACCTTGCGCCAGGGGTGGCGCGGCTTTAGTTTCCTCTCCTGTTACCGTCATGCCATGAAACATCTCATTGCCCTTTTCGTTGTGATCCTGCTTGCCCTGCCCGAGGCGCAGTCCAGGTCGAATGTGTTGTTTATTGCCATCGATGACCTGAACGACTGGATCGGGGCGCTGGGCGGGCATCCGCAGGCCCGGACGCCGAACCTCGACCGCTTGGCCAGGCGCGGCACGCTGTTCACCCGCGCCTACTGCCAGGCCCCGGCTTGCAACCCGTCGCGCGCGTCGCTGATGACCGGCCTCCTGCCGTCGACCTCCGGCGTCTACCTGAACAGCCAGCCATGGCGCGGCGCTCTGCCGGATGCGGTGACGCTGCCGCAGCATTTCATGAAACACGGCTACTGGGCCGGCGGCGCTGGTAAGATTTATCACGGGCGGTTTCCCGACCCGGCGTCGTGGAACACCTTTTGGCCCAGCGCGACGAGGAACAGGCCAAACGACCCACAGCCGGCCAAGCGCCCGATCAACGGCATCCCAAGGGCGGCACATTTCGACTGGGGATCGGTCGATGTCCCAGATGAAAAAATGGGCGATCACCAGGTGGCCGACTGGGTGATCGGGCAGCTTGGCCGCAAACACGACAAGCCGTTCTTTCTGGCGTGCGGCATCTACCGGCCGCATCTGCCGTGGTATGTGCCGCAAAAATATTTCGACCTATTCGACGAAGAGAAACTGACGCTGCCGACGGTGCCGGGGGATGACCTCGATGACATCCCGGCCGCCGGCTTGAAGATGGCCAAGCCGCAGGGCGACCACGCGCGTGTGCTCAAGCACAAGCAATGGCGCAAGGCGGTGCATGGGTACCTCGCCTCGTCCGCCTTTGCCGACGCTCAGGTGGGGCGCGTGCTCGACGCGCTCGACGAGAGTGGCCAGGCCGACAACACGATCGTCGTTTTGTGGACCGATCACGGGTGGCATCTCGGTGAGAAGAAGCATTGGCGCAAGTTCAGCCTGTGGGAGGAAGCTAGCCGCACGCCGCTGATGTTTGTCGTGCCGAAAGGCGTGGCCAAGGCGTTCCCGGGCGGCACCCAAGCCGGGTTGCGGGTGGATCGGCCGGTGGGGTTGATTGACATTTACCCGACGCTGCTCGACCTGTGCGGGCTCCCGGCGAACCCGGCCAACGAGGGCAGCAGTCTCGTGCGATTGCTCGCCGACAAAAACGCCAAGTGGCACCGCCCCGCCATCACCACGCACGGGCGAAACAACCACGGCCTGCGTTCCCCGCGCTGGCGATACATCCGCTACGCCGACGGTAGCGAGGAATTGTACGACCACCAGGCCGACCCCAATGAATGGCGCAATCTCGCTGACGACCCGAAACTGGCCGGGGCGAAGAAACGCCTGGCCGAGTGGCTCCCGAAAATCAACGCGCCCAACGCCCTTCAGCGCAATAAATGTGGGGCGTCGTCCGCGCTTGGCCTCGCGCGGACGGGCTACTCCGGTGGTGGTGGGAACGGTGGAAACGGCGACAGCGGCGGTTCGCCCTCCTCGAAAATGAATTCGCCCGCTTCGCCGTCATACGACGATGAGGTCGCGATCCTCGATGACAACCGCCTCCCCGGTCTCCAGCCCAAGATGCGCGGCCAGTGCCGGATCAACCGGGGTAGTACTCACGCCGAGAAAAGCAACCTTGGCCCGTGCTGATTTTTCGACCTCACCGGCGGCCATTCGCGGATGCAACCGCAAGACCGAGAACGGACAGGGTAACTCTCAACTTCAAAGCCCTCACTTCGTTCATACACCCGTCGGCAAAAAAAACAGGGCAAGACTGCATACGGAATTAGTCCCACCCTGTCACCCCCTCACTCGAAGGGGTTTCGGGAACCTTCCTCCCCGGCTCCCGGTTGAGTCAACCCGTTTTTTGTTTTTTTTTCGAGGCTCGCCTTGGCCAAGCGCTTTCGGCATCCTCCTGCCAATGAGGCCTTTGCGTCATGGCGTTGCCGCCCTTTGCATTTTACTGGGGCTGTGCGCCGCCCAACCGACCGCTCAGGAAACCCAGCCTGATGACCTCTGGACGGCCGCGGCCAAGGGCGACCTCGTGCGGCTGGCCGCGCTGCTGAACGCCGACGCCTCGCCCAACGCCCGCGACACGGACGGCACCACTCCCCTGCACCACGCCGCGTGGAACAGCCGGCTCGAGGCAATGCAACTGCTGCTCGACCGCGGGGCCGACATCGACAGCCAAAGCGACCAACTCTGGACGCCGCTGCATTGGGCCGCGCGCAACGGCCGCGCGTCGTCGGTCCGGTGGCTGCTCGACCACGGGGCCAAGGTGGACACGCCGGCGCACCTCGCCCAGACCCCGCTGCACCTCGCGGCCGATCACAATTACCGGGTCACGATCGCGCTGCTGCTCGAGGCCGGGGCGGATCCCAACGCAAAGGATACCCACGACCAGACACCGGTGCACCTCGCTGCGCTGAACGGCCACACCGAGACGGTGACCCAGTTGCTCGACCACGGCGGCAACATCGAGGCCAGAACGGACTGGGGTGCCACCCCACTTTCCGCCGCCGCCGCGCGCGGACGAACCTCGACCGTCGCCGCGCTGCTCATCCGTAACGCGGAGGCCGACCCTAAGACCGACGCCGGCTGGACACCGCTCTTCGCCGCGCTCGTCGGCAAGTACAATGCAGCGGCGGAGTTCCTGCGCAAGCGCGGCGCAGCCCTCGACATCGTCACCGGTGCCGGAGGCACGCTGCTTCACGCCGCCGCCTCGAGCGGCATGGACGAATGGATCGTCTCCCTGCTCAACGCCGGGCTGGACGTCAACGCGCAGGACGCCGGCGGCCGAACCCCGCTCGACCACGCCCGCGAAAATCTCTGGGACACAACCGCCGATCTGCTGCTCGCCAACGGGGCCAAGCCGGGGCCAAAGCCGACACTGCACCATGCCGCCCTGTCTGGCGACTTGGCCAAGGTGCGGCGGTTGACCGCCGCCGGGGCCGACTTGGCCAAGCGCGACGACTGGCATCTGCCGCCGCGCAACTGGACACCGCTCCATTACGCCGCCGCGAGCGGCGACGTGGCCGTGGTGGAAGCCCTCATCCGCGCCGGGGCCGACCCGCGCGCGTTCGACTACTCCGGCTGGACGCCGATGATCACCGCCTTGGCCAAGCGCCACGTCGACGCCGCCAACGCGCTGAAAATGTGGGAGTCGCTCCCCGGCATCGTGCGGATGAAACATGACGGGCAAATGACCTTCGAGGTGCTCGGCATCGCCGGCACGCAGTGCGACATAGAGGCGTCACTCGACTTGAAACAGTGGAATAAGGTTGGCCGGGTGAAATTCGAAGATGGCCGCGGGAGTTTCCGGGACGTCCGACGCATCCTGCTTCCCCGCTGCTTTTACCGGGTCAAGGCGGTGGAATAGTTTCAAGCCGACTCCAGCCGCGAACGCCTCGCCGCCCAAGCGAAAGCCGCTGCTGAGAACAGCATCAGCATCGACTCCGCGCCGAGAGTGAGCCAAGCGGCGGCCGAGTTACCGTGCGCCGGCAGTAGCCAAGAATACCGCGCGCCGGAGACTAAGCCGCACGGCAGGCCGCACAGCACCGGCAGCCTGTCGCGATGCTCCGCCCAAAGCG
>CAYWMH010000150.1:0-6276 GCA_964459315.1 uncultured Verrucomicrobiota bacterium | reverse complement strand
CACGTGACTACGGAAGCCCCCCCGCCCCCGGCCGGACCTTAGAAATTAGTCATTTTGAATAACCAAAAAGAGAGAATCTGGTTGAAGTACATTTAACCCTTTAAAAATAGGGTTAAAATGAATGGTGGAGCCATGCGGAATTGAACCGCAGACCTTCGCATTGCGAACGCGACGCTCTACCAACTGAGCTATGACCCCACCCGCGACGACGCAGCAGACCCGCGCCGTGAAGGACGGTCATAATGCCGCGCCGCCGGCAAAGCGCAAGCCGTTTCCCGACCTCGGCACAATTTGGATTGCCAGCCATGCGGGTGGCGGAACAAGCTGCCGCCGCATCGATGCCCGACCCCGGTTCCAAAAAATCCCCCTGCCCCTGGCGGCTGGCGCTTGGCTTTGCGCTGCTCTTCATCGTGGCGGTGCCGTGGTATTGGCGCGACGGCGGCGGCGAGTCGCCGCTGGTGCTTGGCCTGCCGCTCTGGGTGGCGGTGAGCACCGGGGTGGCGTTCCTGATCGCCTGCCTTGCGGCGTGGACGGCATTCCGCGCTTGGCCAAGCGGCGGCGATGATACGGAGGGCGGCTCGTGAGCGACATCCCGCTTGGCCCGGCGGAGCTGTGCTTCATCGGGGTCTACCTGCTTTCGCTGATCGGGATCGGCTACTGGGGGATGCGCGCCCGCACGGAGAATTCGCTCAAGGATTTTTATCTCGCCGGCTCGGGCGTCGGCTTCCTCGTCTTGGTGCTGACTCTTTACGCCACGCAGTACAGCGGCAACACGCTGTTCGCGTTCACCGGCAAGACGTTCCGGATCGGCTACGCCTGGCTGATGAGTGTGCATTTCATGATGGCGATCATCGTGGTGTATCTCGTGTTCGCGCCGGGGCTACATCGCTTGGCCAAGCGGGAGACGTTCATCACGCCGGCGGATTATCTGGAGCACAGGTTTCGCCACCGGCCGTACACGGTGCTGGCGTCGATCACAATGGTGGTGGCCATCGGCAATTTCCTGATCGCGCAGCTCAGCGCCATGGGCCTGCTGCTGCAGGGCATGACCACGTTCGACCCGAGGACGGCGTTTGTCGCCGGGGTGATCCTGCTCGCGGTGATCATGCTGGTGTACGAGACGCTCGGCGGCTTCCGCGCGGTGGCGTGGACGGACATGATCCAGGGCGGCATCCTGATGGTCGGCTTCGCGATCCTGCTGTTCGTCGTGCTCGACCACTTCGGAGGCCTAGCCAAGAGCTATGAGGCGCTGAAGGCGGCCCACCCTGAGAAGGTCGCCGCGCCGGACGCGCTGGGCATCCGCCAATGGTTCAGCTACATCGTCGTGGTCGGCATCGGCGGCGCGCTGTACCCGCAGGCGATCCAGCGCATTTACGCGGCGCGCACCGGCCGGGTGCTGCGCAACGGCGTGGCGACGATGGCGTTCCTGCCTCTGACGGCATCGCTGATCGCGGTATTGGTCGGCGTCACGGCGGCGGCCTCGCCGGAGCTGGCCACGCTGACCAACGCCGACTCCGACCGTGTGTTCGGCGAGGTGTGCCGGATCGTGATGGAGCAGTCGCTGTTTCACCGCTGGCTCGTTGTCGTGCTGCTCGCCGCAGTGCTCGCCGCGCTGATGTCTACCGCCGACTCGGTGCTGCTCTCCATCTCCTCCATGCTGACCAAGGACATTTACCATCGGCAGCTCAACCCGGCCGCCAGTGAGGCGCGGCTGACGCTGATCGGCAAGTCATTGTCGTGGGTTGTGGTCACCATCATGGCCGCCGTGGCGATTTACCTGAACTCACTTGGTGACAACAAACCGACGCTGGTCAAGTTGATGGACATGAAGTTTGACATGCTGATGCAGCTCGCGCCAGGTTTCATCCTCGGTGCCTACTGGCGCGGGATGAAATGTAATGCGCCGTTCTGGGGACTCGTCTGGGGCCTGATCTGCATTTTCGCACTGTACCCGGTCAGCACACTAGTCAACTGGGGCGTGCACGCCGGTATTTTTGGCTTGGTGGTCAATCTATCGGTGGTCGTGGCAAATTCCAGGTGGCCGCTTGGCCAAGCGGAGCAAAAGGCGGCTTGAATCGCGAGGCATGAGACTCGAAACTCAGCAGACATGAATCGCATCGCCGCACCGGTTTTGCTGCCTGGCCTCGTCGCCGGGTTGACGGCCAAGGAGCACCGATTCGACCGTACTCGGGACATCGTCTATAAGGAGGTCGACGGCAAGAAACTCCGGCTCAACACCTTCGTGCCGAGGGGCGATGGGCCTTACCCCGCCGTGCTCGTTGTCCACGGCGGCGCCTGGCGGGCCGGTTCCCGGAACCAACTCACGATGTACGCCAAGAGCCTGGCCCGGCGCGGGTTTGCCTGTTTCTCGATCGACTACCGGCTCGCGCCCCGGCACAAGAGCCCGGCGCAGATTGAGGATTGCCGCGATGCGGTCCGCTGGATTCGCCGACACGCCGGCGAATACCGGGTCGACCCGGAGCGCATCGGCGCGATCGGCTACTCGGCCGGCGGGCACCTCGTGTCGCTGCTGGCCACAACCGGCCTATCCAAGGCGGACGACCCGAAGGATGTCGGCACGAAAATCACCGCCGCCGTGGCCGGGGGTGCGCCGACTGATTTCCGGCCCACCCGCGAAAACTCCCGCGCGCTCACCTACTGGCTGGGCGGGCGGCGCAGGGACAAGCCAGCGGTCTACGACGCGGCGTCGCCCGCCGCGTTTGTCGACGGGAACGCCGCGCCGATTTTCTTTTACAACGGCTCGACGGACATGCTGGTGCCGGTGAAGACCCACCGCACAATTGGCTACGCCGGGCCGACCGCCCTGCACGCAGCGCTGAAGGAGGCGGGTGTCGCGACCGACCTGCACGTCATCAAGGGCGCTGGCCATTTCCTCGCCATCATCAACAAGACTGCGCTCGAGTCTGCCTACGCATTCCTCGACAAACACCTCAAGCCATCGAACACGCTGCGCGTCTTTTGGCTCGCCGGCCAGTCGAACATGCAGGGTCAGGGCGTCGTCGATTTTGACCATCCCAAGCACTATAACGGCGGCAGGGGCATCCTGAAAAACGTGATGAAAACCCCCGGGCACGCCGATCGTTACAAGCATATCGTCGATGCCAACGGCGACTGGATCGTGCGGGACGACGTGTTTGTCCGTTACCAAACCAAAGAGGAACTCAAGACCGGCGGCCTGTCGATCGGCTTCACCGGCTACGGCGGCAAGCACCATATCGGGCCGGAGTTTCAACTGGGCCACCTTGCCGGCGAGGCGTTCGATGAACCGGTGCTGCTCATCAAGACCGCTTGGGGCGGCAAGAGCATCCACAACGATTTCCGGCCGCCCAGCGCCGGCGGAGCCACCGGCGAGTTCTACACCAAGATGCTGGCCGAATACCGCGAGGCCCTAGCCAAGCTGGGCGACGAGTTTCCGCACTTGGCCAATTGCAAGCCGGAACTCGCCGGCTTCGTCTGGTTTCAGGGCTGGAACGACATGTTCAACGACGATGCCCGCAACGATTATCAGGCCAATCTCGTGCATCTCATTAACGACATCCGCAAGGAGGTCGGCCAGCCCGACCTGCCGGTGGTGATCGGCGAACTCGGCAACGACGGTCCGGATGTCGGCAAGCCGATGCTCGCCATTCGCGCCGCGCAAAAAGCCGCCGCCGAGGCGCTTGGCCCGTACACCGTGTTTGTGCCGACAACGCAATTCGCCCGGCCGGCCAAGGAATCACCCAACGTCTCCCACGGCCACCACTGGTACGGCAACGCCGAGAGCTACTTCCTCATCGGCGACGCGCTTGGCCAAGCGTTGCTCAAGCTCAACACCAAATAGTTTCTCATGCTAAACAAAGTCACACGAACAGCATTCATCATCGCGGTCGCCCTCGGGGCGCTTGGCCAAGCGCAGGCCGAGGAAAAGGAGAAAAAGTTTTACGATCCGGTTCCGAAAAAACTCGAGGGCTGGACGATCAAGGTCGACCCCAAGCTGCTCAAGAAGGAGCACAGGGAATTCAAAAAAGAGGTCTTCAAAGCGCTCGCCAACCACCTGCAGCGCGTCAAGTACATCCTCCCCGAGGCCAAGGTGAAGCCGCTTCAAAAACTCCCAATCTGGCTCGACTACCATTACGAACCGCTTGGCTCCATGCAGTATCACCCCGGCGCAACGTGGCTCCGTGCCAACCGGCACGACCCGCGGCTCGTCAAGCACGTGCACATCCCGCGCGCCAAGGCGCTGCTCAGCCGCGGCCAATGGGCCAAGCACCCTTACGTCATTCTGCACGAACTCGCCCACGCCTACCACGACCAAGTCCTCGAGGGCGGATTCAAGAACAAGGAGGTCGCCGACGCCTACAACGAGATCAAGAAAAACGGCAGCTACGACAAGGTGCTGCTCTACACCGGCCGCACCGTAAAGCATTACGCCCTCACCACCCCGATGGAGTACTTCGCCGAGAGCACCGAGGCATACCTCGGCGTGAACGATTTTTACCCCTTTGTCCGCGCCGAGCTAAAGGAGCACGATCCCCGGATGTTCGAGTTGCTCAAAAAAATCTGGGGCGAAGTAAAGTGAGGCGTTGTTAAACGCAGAGGACGTCAAGCCGCAGAGGGCCGCGGAGGAAATCATCGTCGAGCGACAAACCCGGATAGGCTGAAAGCCTGAGTCTGCGTAGCTGGGGGCAACGCCCTCGGAATCCGCCCGGAAATACCGTTGCGGCCTGTAAGGCGAATTCAAACACGACGCTTGAATCACGATTGAACACCCCTTAGAGCTGGTTCATCGTGGCCAACTGTTCCGAGGGCGACGCCCTCGGCTAAGAAGAAATCGCCATTCAGGCGACCACTTGGCCTAGCGCTTGGAGTTAGGCGGCGGTAGCGGTGTCGCGGGCGCGCTTGGTGGCCTTGCGGCG
The DNA here is from genome assembly GCA_964459315.1 of uncultured Verrucomicrobiota bacterium. Taxonomy (GTDB): domain Bacteria; phylum Verrucomicrobiota; class Verrucomicrobiia; order Limisphaerales; family UBA1096; genus UBA1096. The sequence continues at coordinate 1,360 of CAYWMH010000150.1, read as the reverse complement.
GTCATTGACGTCGAGAATGCGTTTGCGGAAACGCAGGTGGTTCGGGGTCACCTCGACCAGTTCGTCGTTGGCGATGTACTCGATCGCGCGCTCGATGGAGAAGTTGATCGGCGGGGTGAGCAGGATCGCCTTGTCCGCGCCGGAGGAGCGCATGTTGTCGAGGTGCTTGGCCTTGGTCGGGTTCACCGGCAGATCGTCGCGGCGTGGGTTCTCGCCGACCACCTGACCGGCGTAAACCTTGTCTCCGGGCGAGATGAACAGGCTGCCGCGCGCCTGCAGCATATCGAGCGCGTAGGCCATCGCATTGCCGTTTTCCATGCTGACGAGTGTGCCGGTCTGGCGGGTGACCAGTTCACCACTATACGGGCGATACTCCAAAAACAGGTGGCTCATCACGCCATTGCCGCTGGTCAGCGTGACAAGGTCACTCTCGAATCCGATCAGCCCGCGCGTCGGGATATCGGCGGAGACGGTTACCCCCGCGGAGTGATGCTCGATGTTGGAAATCTTGCCCAAGCGCTTGCTCAGGTTTTCCATGACGATGCCGAGGTGTTCCTCCGGCACCTCGACCCAGATTTGTTCGTACGGCTCGCAGCGTCTGCCCTCAATCTCGCGGTACAACACGGTCGGCCGCGAGACGAGCACCTCGTAGCCCTCGCGCCGCATCGTCTCGAGCAATACGGCGATCTGCATGCTGCCCCGGGCGTCAACGAGAAACCGCGTGCTTTCCGCGGTGTCGTGCACGCTGATGGAAATGTTCGATTGCGTTTCGCGCTCGAGCCTCGCGCGGATCTCCCGGGAAGTGACCTTTTTGCCATCGCGCCCGGCGAGCGGACCGTCGTTCACGGAGAACTCCATCTGAACCGTCGCGGGGTCGATCTCCACGAACGGCAGCGGCTCGGCGTCCTCGGCCAGCGCCAGCGTGTCGCCGATGTCAACCTCCTCAAACCCGGCCAACCCGGCGATGTCGCCCGCAGTCGCCGAAGTGACATCGTTGGTTTGTAGCCCGGCGAACTGCTTGAGTTTGATGATCTTGGCCTTCTGTTTTGAACCGTCCTTGCGCAGCACATTGATCAGGTCGCCCTGCTTCACGTCGCCGGACAAGATCCGGCCGATGGCCATCCGACCGACGTACTCGTCCCAGTCGATGTTGCTGACCAGCATCCGGAACGGTGCCTCCTCAACGACCGGCGGCGGCACACGCTCGATGACCGTCTCGAACAGGTCGTTCATGTCGTTACGCGGCCCTTCGATGGTGCGATCGGCAAACCCCAACTTGGCGCTTCCGTAAAGAACCGGCGCGTTGCACTGCTCTTCATCGGCGCCCAGTTCGAGGAACAAGTCCAGCCCCTTGGCGTGC
>CAYWMH010000149.1:1070-6285 GCA_964459315.1 uncultured Verrucomicrobiota bacterium | reverse complement strand
CGCCCAGGCGGTCGGTTGCGCCGATCACCTGCCCGTGCTTCATGCCACCCCCGGCCAGCAGCGCGCACGACACGCGTGGCCAATGGTCACGCCCGCCGTTCTTGTTGATCTTCGGCGTGCGGCCGAATTCGCCCCAGACGCAGACGGCCACGTCCCGGTCGAGCCCGCGGTCGTGCAGGTCGCGGATGAGCGCCGAGACGCCTTGGTCGAACATCGGCATGTCACCTCGGGCGTTGCCGAAGTTGTTGCCGTGCCAGTCCCAGAAGCTGAACGCCACGGTGACTACCCGCACGCCGGCCTCGACGAGGCGACGGGCGACGAGGAACTGCTCGAGGATGCGCGGGGCGGCGTCACCGCGGATACCGGTGTCGCCCTTGCCGTACATCTCGATCGTGCGCCGATCCTCCCGGCTGTAGTCCAGCGCCTCGGCCAAGCGACTCGAGGTCAGGATGCCAAACGCCTGCTGGTTGAAGGCGTCCATTCCCTCCATCAACCCGGCGGCATCGACGTCACGGCGAAACCGGTCAACCCCCCGCAGCAACCTCATCCGATCCTTCAGCCGGTCGAGGCTGACGCCCTGAAGCGTCATGTCCGCCTTGCCGTCGCCCTCGGGCCGGAACGACTTGTGCGCCACGCCGCAAAACCCCGGCGTGGCGGCGTTGTACGGGCGGTGCTTCATGCGCGGCTCCAGCCCGACGAACGGCGGCAGCGCCGGGTTTTGCGCCCCCTGCAGCTTGGAGATCACAGCGCCAAAGGTCGGCCAGCCGCCCGGCGGTTTTTGCGAGCCAAGCGTGTGGCCCGTGAAACAGATGTGGTTCGAGTGCTCGTCCCGCGCGCCAACAATCGACCGGATCGGCGTAGCTCGATGCATCTGCCGAGCGATCTTCGGCAGCATTTCGCTGATCTGGATGCCCGGCACGGTGGTGCGGATCGGCTTGAATTCGCCGCGAATCTCCCTCGGCGCCTCCATCTTCAGGTCGTACATGTCCTGATGCGGCGGACCGCCGGGCAGGTAGATCATGATGATGGATTTCTCGCGCCGTCCGCCGCCCGAGGCGGCGGAAGCCCGCAACAGCTCCGGCAACGCCAAGCCGCCCATGCCCAAGCCGCCGATCTTAAGAAAGTTTCGGCGGCTGACGCCGTCGCAAAACCGCCCGGAAGAATTACCGTAAATGCTCAGCATCGCTCCCTGCTCCCGGAGCCAGCGTGGGTCGAACGCGGCAACCGGTTCACGGCGGATGCTGCCCGCTTGGCCAAGCAATGCAATCCCCTTTTTTGTCCGCTTGGCCAAGCGCCAATCGGTTTGGTCGTGCATCGCCTGCCCAAGTAGCATAGCGTCCCCACCCGCCGGACGCAGGCCCGGCGATCACCAGCATGAGATTCAGCTTTCGAAAACTACGTCGGTACACGGTCTTGGCCGCGCTTTTGTTTTCCACCGCGCTTGGCCAGGCGCACGTGGGGGAACACCCATCCGTTCACGACACGGTGGCCGGCATCATCGACCGGTTCCGCAAGACCATCCCGCTGAAGGAACTGATGGCGATGGATGCCGCCAAGGCCAAGTCGCTGCTGACGGAGAAGGAGCTGCACACGCTGGCGACGGAGCACATCACCTTCCGCGTCAACACGCCAGTGAAAGTGATCATCATTCGTGATGCTGCCATGGGCGACAAGCCGTTCTGGCTGAAGGATCGCGGCTTCGCGGCGATGGGATTCAAAATCACCCTGCAAGGCACCGACGTGGATTTTTGGATGAAAGACTTTGAAGCCGGCCGGATCGGTCTCGGTGTCAACTCGCTCACCGGCGGGAACACCCATTACATCGCCGCGCTGATGCCGCTCAAGAGAGAAGAGAAACTGGAGGTCACCAAGCTGTACCCCGGCCAGCTCCGCGTGGGCGCGCTCACGGACGGTCTCCAGCCGTTCGTCGACCGCCCCGAGGCGATGCCCAAGCTGCCGGTGCTGCCCGGCGTGCTCTCCGGCCTGGCGGTGATCCGAACTGAGAACGAAAGCCGCGACGACGCCAAGATCATCAACCTGTTCCACAAGACAAAGCACCCGGCACAGGCCAAGCCGGATCAAATCGCCCTGACATGGAGCGGCGATCCGCAGACCACCCAGACGATCCAGTGGCGCACCGGGCCAAACGTGGCCAACGGCGAGGTGCAATGGGTAAAGAAGGCAGATTACAACCGGTTCCAACCGGCCCAGCCGAAGCGGACGAAGGCCACGACGTTCAAGATGGAGGATGCCAACCTGGTGAACGACCCGGTCGCCCACCGGCACACCGCAACTCTCACCGAGCTAGAGCCGGACACGGACTACCTCTACTCCGTCGGCGACGGCTCAGACGACGGCTGGTCGGAACTGGCCGAGTTCACCACCGCGCCGGGCCGGACGGAGCCGTTCTCGTTCATCTACATGGGCGACGCACAGAACGGGCTCGACCGCTGGGGCAGCCTCATTCAACGCGCCAATCGCCAGCGACCCGACGCCGCGTTTTATATTATGGCCGGCGACCTCGTCGATCGCGGCAACGAGCGCGACGACTGGGACAGCTTTTTTCACAACGCCCGAGGCATCTACGACCGCCGTCCGATTGTGCCGGCCATCGGCAACCACGAAAACCAGGGTGGTCATCCGGGGATGTATCTGCAGATGTTCGACCTCCCCAAAAATGGCCCGGAAGGCGTCGAGCCGGAGCGGGCGTACAGCTTCAAGTACAGCAACGCTGAATTCTTCGTGCTCGACACCAACATCACGCCGGAAAGCCAGTCCGCCTGGCTGGAGGAAGCGCTGAAGAACAGCACGGCGACGTGGAAATTCGCCGTCTACCACCATCCCGCATACTCCTCCAAGCCGGAGCGGGACAACCCCGGCATCCGCGACCACTGGACGCCGCTGTTTGACAAGTACCACCTCGACATGGCGTTGCAGGGGCACGACCACGCCTACCTGCGCACCTACCCAATCAACGATCAAAAAAAGGCCGCCGGCCCCGCCGAGGGCACCGTATACATCGTCTCCGTCTCCGGGACCAAGTTTTACGAGCAAGGCGAGCGTGACTACACCGAGTTTGGCCTGACCAACGTCTCCACCTTCCAGGTGCTCGACATCCAGATAAGCGGCAATCGCCTCGTCTACCGCTCCTACGACGGCGACGGCAAACTCCGCGACAATCTTATCATCGAGAAGTAGCCAAAAGACTTGTGCCGATTGGACAAGCATAACAGCATACCACTGTTCTCACGAATGAAACGCCCGAGGCGAAACCGGTCTGGCTTCACACTCATCGAATTGCTGGTGGTGATCGCCATCATCGCGATCCTTGCCGGCATGTTGCTGCCTGCCTTGGCCAAGGCCAAAAACAAAGCCACCGGTGCGAAGTGTTCCAGTAACCTGCGGCAGATGGGTATCGGCTTAATCGCGTTCTCGGACGACTTCGGACACTACCCGGTCGGCATCAACGGCAACCGAGGTTCCACCTGGATTTGGCCGTCACAAATCCGCCAATACCTCGGTGGGGCCAATGCCCAAAGCACTGAACTTTTCAAATGCCCCTCCGCCCCCGACAAGGCCCAGTGGAAGGTAAAATTCAGGGGTAGCCAACCGGCTGAGGATGGTTACCTCAAGGGCGAAGTGCGACTCATCCCAGGCGGGAGCAGTTTCATGAGTTACGGCTACAATGTCTGGGGCGCCTGGGCGGGGATGATCCCAAATCAGGGCATGGGGGTCTACAAGGGGCACCCCAACTGGGGAGAAACCAAGCCCAGCCAAGTCAAGGTGCCCAGCGAGATGATCGCACTTGGTGACAGCAACTGGGACCTCACCCGCAAGGGAGACCGTGACTGGAGCGGGTTCATCGGGATGTATGAGGAACGCCAATGGCCGTTGCCCCTGCACAGCGATCGGGCTGAAATTTTATTCGTCGACGGCCACGTCACTGCAGAACGCAGGATTGACCTCGCAGCACAACTTAACAAAGAACAAGGACGAAAGGATTTTTCGGCCAAACGCTGGAACCTCGATAACACTCCACATCACAATCGACGTTAAAGCTCTTCTACCTCTCACTTGGCCAAACAAATAAAAAGGGAGCCGTTTTGGCTCCCTTTAATGTAAAAGTCTTTCGAATGTTCAAGACAACTCGTCTCGGACTTGTTCGAGCAATGCCTTGGTCAAATCAATCCCCTTGTAAGCATCCACCTTGCCACCCTCGTACTCTATCCCAACATAGCCACGGTAGCCGGCGTCGAGCACGATCCGCATCATCCGCCGGTAGTCGGTGTGCTCCTCGTTGCCCTCCGCATCGAAGTCGTGTGACTTCGCGCTGACCGCCTTGGCGAACGGCATCAACTCGGTCACACCCTTGTATCGGTCGTACATCTTCCCGCCGCCGGTGTTGAAGTTTCCAAAGTCCGGCAAGGTTCCACAGTTGGGAAGATCAACAATTTTCATCACGCCCGCCAACCAAGCACCGTTTGAAGACAAACCACCGTGATTCTCGACGATCACGTTCAAGTCATGCTTGGCTCCATACTCAGACAAGCTGCGCAAACCGTCGGCGGCCAACTTCTGTTTCTCCTCAAAACTACCGTTGCCAGTCGTAGCCGCATTCACCCGTATGGAATGGCAACCAAGGAACTTGGCCGCATCGGCCCATTTATGATGGTTCTGCACCGCCTTGTTACGCTCAGTCAAATTGGCATGGCCAAGCGAGCCTTCGCCATCCACCATGATGAGAAGACTCTCCACCGCGTGATCGGCGGCGCGCGATTTCAATTGGCCAAGGTACGCCTCGTCGTTGGCTTTGTCCTTGAAGAACTGGTTCACGTACTCAATGGCTCCAATATCGAACCGCTCACGCGAAACTTTGGCAAAATCGAGCGCATCAATCTTACCTCCAAAGAACTGCCGATTCAAAGACCACTGCGCCAGCGAGATGTCGAACAACTTTCCCATAAGACGACTTACAGTTACGCAGCCCGCCAACCCAGACGCACCCAGCGCCAGCGAGGTGCTCTTCAAAAACTCGCGTCTGTTGGTTTTATGATTCATTGTTATTATCGTTTACGCGTTTGCGATTTTCACTGAAAAGAAGAACGAAAAGCACCATGACCACGGCGGCGAATATGGTCGGCTTGCTCCAAAGAGCCTTCCATTCCAACGCGGCCACTTCCTCCTGGCGAAGATTCCCTTGTTCCTCATTAAAAGT
>CAYWMH010000149.1:0-1060 GCA_964459315.1 uncultured Verrucomicrobiota bacterium | reverse complement strand
AGCGTAGAAATAATTCGCCGACATCAAAGAGAGCTCAACCTCGAATTTACCGGCCACCTGCGCGCCAATCATCATCCCCAAGCCAAGCGTCAGCATCACCAGCAAGCCCTGGGCCTGAGCGCGGATCGGCTTGGCCGCTTTTTGGTCAGTATAAATCTGTCCCGTCACGAAGAAGAAATCGTAACAAATTCCATGCAACACGATGCCGATGATAATCATCCAGCGAAGCTCATCCGGCGCACCGACGGCAAACAAGCCGTAACGAACCACCCACGCCAGCATCCCAATGGCCAACATCCATTTCACGCCAAGCCGGGCGAAAAAGAATGGCATCACGATCATAAAAAAGATTTCGGATATCTGGCCATAAGACATGGTCGTGCCAATGGGCAACTCAACATGCTCCACGACACGGCTGGCAATCTGGTAATAGAACGCCAAAGGAATGCAGATCAGCATGGATGAAATGATAAATACCAAGTAGGACCGATCTTTCAAAAGTGACAGGGCGTCCAGGCCAAGAAGCTGCCCGATGCTCGCCTTGTCATCTTTCACTGGAGGTGTGTCTGGCAAGGCAAAACTAAACAAACCCAACAAGGCAGCCGCCCCGGCTGTGAGGTAAAACATCCCTACATTCGTCTCGAATCCGCCAAAGGTCAGGGCAAACCCTGCGGCAATCCAGCCGATGGTTCCCAACACGCGAATTCCTGGGAATTCCTTCTCCGGGGTGCGCATGTTTTTCATGGCGATTGTGTTGGTAAGGGCGAGGGGCGGGAAATACGTCAGCATGTAGCCGAAGAAAAAGCCCCAGTTCAAGATGCCCGGAGATGGGGACTCCTTCTGCATAAACCCAATCGCTCCGAACATGATCAAGGCACCTAGAAGATGCAGAATGCCCAATACTCTCTGAGCCGAGAAAAACCGATCCGCAACCAAACCTACAAACAACGGCGTTATGATGCCGGCGATCGGGCCCACGGAATAGGTGTCTCCGATATCAGCCGGCTGAAATCCAATCGTACCGAGATAGTTTGGCGCTGTGACATACCATGCCCCCCAG
>CAYWMH010000148.1:0-6288 GCA_964459315.1 uncultured Verrucomicrobiota bacterium | reverse complement strand
GGCTGCGTGGACTGCCACGCGTTTGGCGAGCCGGATCCCGATGCCGACGGCCCCGATCTCACCGGCTACGGTTCGCGCCAATGGATCATCGACATGGTGAAAAACCCGGAGCACAAAAAGTTTTACCCGGACAACAACGACCGCATGCCGGCTTTCGGCGTGAAAAAGATTTTGACCGATGCCGAGATCGGTTTGATCGCCGACTGGCTGCGAGGCGACTACCCCAAGCCGACTCCCTGAATCCCGCGCCTGGCCATGGACGCCGTCAGAGCTATTCGGCATCTCAAAAAAGTCGATCCTGACTTGTCCAGGTTCATCTGCCGCATCGGCCCTTGCGAACTCAAGCCGGACAAGAGCCGCACGATTTACGCCTCCCTCGTCCGCTCAATCGTTTATCAGCAGCTTACCGGCAAGGTGGCGGCGATCATCTTTGGCCGGTTCCTCGACCTGTTTCCCGGCCGGAAATTCCCCGAGCCGGAGCGGGTGTTGCGAATGCCGTTTGAGCGACTGCGCGGCGTTGGGCTGTCCAACCAAAAAGCCAGTTACATTCGCAACATCGCTCAAGCGGCCCGCGATGGCATCGTGCCGGACTCTCGCCGGGCCAACGGCATGAGCGACGACGAACTGGTTGAGCATCTGACCTCCATCAAGGGCGTTGGCCGCTGGACGGTGGAGATGCTGCTCATCTTCCGGCTGGGCCGCCCGGATGTGCTGCCGGCGACCGACTACGGCGTACAGAAAGGATTCGCCTTGGCCAAGCGCTTGGCCGAACTCCCCAAGCCGAAAGAACTGCTCGCTGCCGGCGAACGGTGGGCACCGTACCGCACCACCGCCGCTTGGTACCTCTGGCGCACCGCCGATACCGCTACGCCTTAAAGCCAATCGCTTGGCTTACTCGCTGATCTCCTCGGTCACGACTTGGGTGGGGTGATCTTCCCGGGTCTGTTTGATGGTCGGGATCAGCAGGATGGCGGAGAGGAGGATCAACCCGCCGCTGATCTGGCTCAGGCTGCTAACGGCCAGGCCGGAGGCCAGAACACTAAAGCCGATCACCGGCGCGAGCACGCCTCGGACGCCGGTGAAAAACGTGTGCACCGACATATAGTCGGCCACGCGGTTGGGCGGCGCAAGCTTGGTCACCCACAGGCCCCACGCGATGTCGCCGCCGGCGTGCGCGATGCCGAAGCAGATTTGCCCGGCCACCATGCCAGCCATCGTGTCGCTGTTGAAAAAGATGAGGACACCCGCCGCGAAAAACAGGTTCAACACGGCGCGCAGCAGGAAGAGGTTGATGCGGTCGAACATCCGCCCCCAGAACGGGTTAAGCAGGAGCCGGAAGACATTCGGGATTACCAGCGTGAGCACGGCGATGATCAACTCGCTTTTTTCGAGGCCGTAGACCGGGTTGGCCAGGTAGTCGACCCGGATCGGGATCATCATCAGGTTTCCGAACCCCATGATCATCCAGCAGATCAGCGTGTGGCGGAACAGCTTGTCGTTCTGGGCGTAGCGCAGCGCCCGGAACGGATGCCCGCCGGCGTCGCCCTCGAGCGGCCGGGACGGCAGTTGTCTCAAGCAATGCCACGACCCTAGGAACGCAAGGCCGAAGATCACCAGCAGCCAGCGGTAGCTGCCCAGGCCGGCCTGCCCGGCGCCGCCGGTTTGGGTGAGCACCCACCCGGCGAGAAAGCTAAACGTCCCGGCGGCGAGCACCCGGAACGACACCGCCCGCGCAAAATAATGCCCGCGTCTGGCGTCGGGATAATTGTCGCGGAACACCTGCGTGAGCAGCGGGATCGCGCCAGTGGAGCACGACATCGCCACGATGCTGCCGACGGCAAACAACGGCAGCCACGGCACGGCGGCCATGAGGAAAAACAGTGTCGCACCTAGCAGCGCCATGCGGGCGGCCGCGATGCCGGCCGGCAGCCGCAGCGACTGGACCACGGTGACGACCACCGGCGTGAGCAGCAGGCCCACGCTGGCGGCGGTGGCGACCAGCGCCTTGGCCACCGGTTCCGTTTCCCCGAATCCCTTGACCACGGTCAGCAGGAGGAACGTGGTGCCGGCGGTCTCGAGGATGCCGTTGCTGATGGCCCGGCGCTGCTCGAGTTTGAAGGTGGCTTGGGTCCGCTCGGCAAGATTCATCCGGGATGCGCATTGTCCACGAATCGGGCCGGTTGGCGATTCATAAAAAAAGCGTCGCCTCGCCCTTGTCCCGCAAACCGGCTACAACTGCGCCGTGCCGGGAGTGGTAGCCATCGTCGGCCGGCCCAATGTCGGGAAGTCGGCCCTGTTCAACTGTATTGCGCGCAGGCGAGTTGCGATCGTGCATGACCGCCCCGGCGTCACGCGCGACCGGCTCAGCGCCGAGGTCGAGTGGCTTGGGCACGCGTTCACGCTGGTGGACACCGGCGGCATAGGCCTGCTCAAGGGCGAGCGGGGCGGGGACGACTTCGCGCGGGAAATCGTCACCCAGGTCGAGGTCGCGCTCGAGGACGTGGACGTGATCCTGCTCGTCGTCAGCGTGCAGGAGGGGGTCGTGCCGATGGACCTTGAGGTGGCAGCCATGCTCCGCGAGGCCGGCAAGCCGGTGTTCGTGATGGTCAACAAGGTCGACACCGTCGCGCACGAGCCGGGCGTCGACGAGTTCGCCGAGTTGGGATTCGAGCGGCTGTTTCCGGTCAGCGCGCTGCACGCGCGGGGCATCGACCTACCGCTTGGCCAGGCGGTCGGCCTGCTCCCGGAGCGCTTGGCCAAGCCGGAGGAACCGGCCGATGCGGAGCCGCCGCTCAACATTGCCATCGTCGGCCGGCCCAACGTCGGCAAGTCGTCGATCATCAACGCGCTCACGCGGTCGCAGCGGGTGATTGTTACCGAGATTTCCGGTACCACGCGCGATGCCATCGATGTGCCGTTCGAGGTCGAGACCGACGGCGTCCGGCAACGCTACAACCTCATCGACACCGCCGGCATCCGCAAGCGGCGGCGCATCCGGGACGAGGTCGAGTTCTTCAGCGTCAACCGCTCAGACAAGGCGATTGAGCGATGCGACCTCGCGGTGCTGGTGATGGACGCCGCCGAGGGCGTCACCGAGCAGGACAAAAAAATATGCGACCGCATCACCGACGCCGGCTGTGCCTGCGTGATCGTCGTCAACAAGTGGGACCTGTTCCGGGCAGGGCTGGAGAAGGCGCGAAAACAGGAGGCCAAAAAAAGCGCTACGCACGGCGGCCCGAAGCTTAGCCGCAAAAAACAGGAGGCGTTGATGTACGACGAATTCGGTAAATGGGTGAAGGTCAACCTGTTTTTCATCGACTACGCCCCGGTGATTTTCACGTCGGCGCTTGAGGGGTTCCATCTCGACCGCCTGATTGAGGCGATCCGCTACGTCACGTCGCAGCTCCAGAAAACCACGCCGACAAGCCTACTCAACCGCACGCTGCAGTCCGCGCTGGAGCGCAACCCGGCGCCCAGCTCGAAGGGCCACCGGCTCAAGCTGTATTACGCCACGCAGGTGCATTCCAGGCCGCCGACCTTCCTGCTGTTCGTCAACCGCAAGGAATTGATGAGCGACACCTACACTCGCTATCTCATCGGCGTGCTGCGCAAGGCGTTCGGGTTCGAGGGCTGCCACATCCGGCTCGTGGCGAAGCCGCGCCCCAAGAGCATCGAGCCGGTCCGGCGCAAGACGACCAAAAAGAGCGCCACCAGCAAAAAGGTCACCAAGCGCGAACTCCAAAAAATCCGCGACGAGACCAAGCGCAAAAAGGCGGCAAAAAAGAAAGCGATCCGAAACGGAGCCAAGCCGCCGGGGGCCAAGCGCGCCAAGAAACGCCCCGCTAAAAAAGACCGCTCGCGAACGCCCGCCTAACCCTTGGCCAAGCGTTGGAGCTCGGTGGCGACCCGGTCAATCAGTTCGGGCCAGTCGCCGGGGGTTTGCTGCCGGAACAATCGCGTGTTCGGGTACCATGGCGTGTCGTTGCGACCGAGCAGCCAGCGCCAGTCGGCGGCGAACGGCAGCAGCAGACACGTCGGCTTGCCCAGCGCGCCGGCCAGGTGCGCCACGGCGGTGTCGACGGTCACGACCCGGTCCATCGATTCGATCAGGCTCGCGGTCGAGGCGAAGTCGCTGATGTGCGTCGAGAGGTCGGTGACGCATTCGGTGGAGTCGATGATGCGGCGGGCCTCGTCGCTTGGCTCAAGTTGGAGATTGAACCAGGCAAAGTCGCCGCACGCGCCGAGCAGGTCGGCGAGCAGGCCTGCCGGCAGCGAGCGATTGTCGGCCCACGAGCGGCTGCGCCCGGCCCAGACCACACCAATTCTCGGCAATCCACTGTCGGGAACAATCTGCGACGGTTCCCCGAAAAGATAGCGACCGTTCTTCCCGTTGGGGACGGTTTCCGGCGTGGTGCCGAATGCGAGCGGCGCGCTCATTATCGGCAGCGCGAAGTCGGCGCTTGGCACCGGCTCGTCCGGCTCGAACACCTGCTCCACGCCGGGGAGAGTCTGCAGAACGGCGCGCAGTCCCGGTTGGCACTCGATCACGACACGCGCGCCGGCGTTGGCCAGATGGGGTGCGTAGCGGCAGAATTGCAGCGTGTCGCCAAACCCCTGTTCGGCGAACAGCAGCAGCCTCTTGCCGGCGAGCGGCTCGCCGGTCCAGCGCGGGATGCCGGGATGCCTCGGCGCAAAGAGCGGGTTGTCGGTCTGCCAGCGCGCCTCGTAATGCCGCCAGCCGTCGTTCCAGCGACCGGCCGCCAACTCGGCGATCGCGAGGTTGAACGGGCCATCCGGGTTGTGCGGCTCGACCGCGATGAATTCATTGAAAACGGAGATGGCCTCCTCCACGCGGTTTTGCGCCTGCAACGCGACGCCGAGGTTGAGCAGCGTCTCGGGATGCTTGGGATGAGGCCCGAGCACCGAGCGGCAGGTGGACTCGGCGGCGGCGGGGTCGTCGCGCTCGAGTTGCAGCTTGGCCATATTGACTCCGGCCATCGGCTGTCCCGGCTGGCGCTGGAGGATGTGCCAGAAACATTCCTCGGCCAGCTCGGTTTCCTTCAGGTTACGGAGCGTGAGGCCGAGGTTGACCATCGCGTCGGTGTAGTTGGCGTCCAGGTCGACGGCGTGCTTGTAGGCCTGGGCGGAGGCGAGGTAGTCGCCATTGTCCTGCGCGATTTGCCCGAGATTGAAGTGCACGGCGGCGAGGGCGGGGTCGAGCTTGGCCGCCCGCTGGTAGTCGCGTCGGGCGTCGGTCACTTGGCCAAGCGCGTAATGGGCGTTGCCCCGGTTGAAATAAAAGTCGGCGCAGTTGGGCTGAAACTCGATGGCGCGTCGGTAGGCGTCAAGCGCCGCTTTCGCTTGGCCAAGCCCGGAGAGCAGCAGGCCAAGCTCGTGATGGGTCTCGGCGTCTTCCGGCTGCAACTCGATGGCGCGGTCGAGGCAGGCCCGCGCCTCGTCGGCTTGACCGTGTTCGCGGAGCGCATCTGCGAGCAAACGGAGGAGAGTTGTGTTTTCCGGGTCGACCGCCGTGGCTTGTTGGAACTGTTCGATCGCTTGGCCAAGTTGGCCCTGCTGCTGGCAGTCGGCCGCGTTGGCCAGGTGCTGGGCGGCGGCCGGGGAGGGCTGTTGCCGCAGCGCGATGGTCACTTCAGCGATTACGCCGGCCCAATCCCCGGGGCGGGCTTGGCGAAAGACGCGCATCGTCGGGTACCACGGGCTGTCGCTGCGGTTCTCCAGCCAGCGCCATTCCCCGGCAAACGGCAGCAGCAGCCAAACCGGCCGCCCCAGCGCCCCGGCCAGGTGCGCCACCGCGGTGTCGATGGTGATGACAAGGTCGAGTTCATTCAGCAGCAGCGCAGTGGTTGCGAAATCGGTCATCATCGGATCGAGATCGATGACATCGCCAAGCTGAGCCAAGTCGTCGGCGCCCGGGTCTTTTTGGAGGCTGAAAAACTGGACCGCGTTTGAGCCGGTCAGTCCGGCCAGCGCCTTGGGCGGCACCTCGCGTGGCTCGGGCCGGTTGGTCCGCCGCGAGCCGCGCCATACGAGCCCGACCGACCGTTTTTCATTTTGGCGGTCCGGCAACGGCATGCGCGGGCCGCTCCTCATCGTATCGATGAACTCGTTGCTGGGGATGGCTTTGATGTCAAAGCCCAGTACATGCGGGAGGCTCAACAGCGGGCATTGCACGTCATGCGCGGGGAGTGATTCGCCTCGCGGGATGATGTCGGCGATCCCGTCGATGGAGAGCATCAGCGAGGCGATTTCCGGCTGGCACTCAAGAAT
>CAYWMH010000147.1:0-6377 GCA_964459315.1 uncultured Verrucomicrobiota bacterium | reverse complement strand
GCGTACGGGTACAGCACGGAGATTTCCAGGTGATCCTTTGGCGGCATGTTGGCCCCGAGGTATTGCGAGGCACAGAAGGAGAAATCGGCGGTCGGCTCGTACTTCAGGTTTTCCGGATAAACGAACCCGGGATAGTACCACGCACTGGCGTAGATGATGTGATCGTCGTTGTCCCCGGAGAAATTATTCCATGCGATGAGCAATTGCCGGTTGTTGTTGAGGCAGGCTGCCGCCGTGCCGGTTTGCTTGGCTTTGGCCAGCGCGGGCAGCAGCAGTGCCGCAAGGATGGCGATGATCGCGATTACCACCAACAACTCGATCAGCGTGAATGCCTTTTTCAAATTCGCTTCAGTTCAACCCGGCCGCTTGGCCAAGCGGCGGCCTATTCCCCGGGGGACTTCCAGTAACCCCAGTAGGGGTGGCCGGCCAGCTTTGCCGTGTAGGCGTAGGCCGGCCCGATGTATTTCCTTTCCGGTACCTCCCTGCGGGTGGTTCGTTCCTGCATCCAGTGAACGTCCCTGTTCTTCGGCGTAGAGATTTTGTGATTCGGGATGTTCCCGGCGCCGTCCTCGGGGGGATTCTTCGTGCGATCATCCAGCCAGCGCCTCTTGTCGCAATGGCCGTCGGCAAACGAAAACATCGTGGCGTCGTTGTGGTATACGCCAGGGTAGTCCTGCCAGAAACGGTGCAGGTTTGGTTTGTCAGGCCAGCCGGACATGTCAACGCGGTAGTTGCCGGCGTTGATGCTGTTGGGCCGCATATCCAGAAGGACAAACCGCTCGGAGGGATTCCCGATATCCTCTAGCTTGTGGTAAACCTGCCATTGCTGATCCCCCCAGAACGCCCAGCCGGACCAGCCGCCCATGAAGATGTTCATGCTGTAGCTGCGGTCGCGCTTGACCAGCTTGCCGGTGTTGTCCTTGACCAACGAGTTGTCAGCCGGACACCTGAACACGTCGTCCGAGTTTTCGACGTATTTGTAAATCACTCCCTTGGTGACGTAATTCTGACTCGAGTTGATCGGCGAGCCTCCGACCGCCCACGAAAACTTCACCGTCGGTTCCTGATAATAGGCGCTGGCGTACGGGATGCGCCCCTCGTTGTCGGTGGCGAACATGTTCCAGGCGGTCATTAACTGCTTGTTGTTGTTCAAGCAGGCGGCACCGGTGGCGGTCTGCTTCGCCTTGGCCAAGGCGGGCAGCAGCAGCGCCGCAAGAATGGCAATAATCGCGATCACCACCAGGAGTTCAATCAGCGTGAAGGCACGCATTCTCCCGGGTTGGATCAATAGTTTCACGCGGAAAAGTTGGCACTCCCGGCTGTAGCCTGCAAGCGAAATAAGCGGAATATTTTCGGCTAATTAACCACGAACTGCAGGATGCGCGCCGCAGTTCCCTTTACCCCGTCTCCTGGCGGTTTGGCTAGGCGCAGCCGAACAGAGTGTCGGCCCGGCGCGAGGTCGTTGGCGAAAATCACCGTGCGCGGGTAGTGCAGACCCCTGCTATGGTGGTGGTACAGGTTCGTTGGCTTGAATTTCCCGCCGTCGAGGCTCACCTCCAGCACCCCTGCGTCCGGCCCAGCCAGCACATACGCCCCAATGGCCCGGCCGTCGAACTCGAACGACACTCCGCCGCTGGCCCGCCCGCCGCAAAGGAGCTTCAGCCCGGCGAATGTCTGCCGGAAACTTCCCGGGATTTTCTTCCAGTCCGGCACATGCCACGCCCAACCTTCGCTGCGCTTGGCGAAGCCGGGTGAAAGGAAGTGGCCTTTGAAAAAACTTCCCGCATCGAGCGGCTTGGTCGGGATCAGCGGCACGCCCTTGGCCGCGCTGGCCGGCAGCGGCTTGGCCCAGCGGCGATCCAGCAACTCGCCGATCAATTCGGCTGCCATCGCATTGCCGGTCGGCTTCGGGTGCGTGCCGCCGTACTGCGCCCAAGTCAGCTTGCCGTCGGCGATGCGGTCGGCCACCTCGCGCGCGAGATGCACCGACGACACATTGTAATGCCGCAGCACGGCCTCATGCGCCTCGATCGACGGCGGCGTGTTGCCGGACTGAATCTGCTCGAGCATCGGCGGGTTGACGAAATGCGTCACGACCAAGTCGCACAGCGGCTGCCGCTGCCGCATCTGCCGGACGATCCCCTCCATCCCCAGGATGCAGCCGCGTCGCGAGTGCCGCGCGTCCTGGTCGTCGTTCACCGCAAACTCGACAAACAACATGTCGATTCGCCCCTTGGCCAGTACATGGTCGCCCAGCCGGAACGCCCCCGTCTGCGAGTCGGTCGAGGCGATACCGGCGTTGATAAACTCAAACTTGGTTTCGGGGAATCGCGCCCGCAGCCAGTCGCTGACCATCGGACGGTAGCCGTCCATCTGCGTGATCGACCCGCCGATGAACGCCACGCGCCCGGTCTTTTTCTGCTCGAACTGAATGCGCGCATTCTGCAGTCCGCCGCGCAGTTTCACGTTGCGGTTGGCCTCCGCTCCGTCCGCTTGGCCAAGCGCGATGGCGAACGAAAAAACGCTGACAAAAATCCCCATGCGAATAAGTCGAAACATCCGGCCGCGAACGCTATCGCCCTGCACGACTCAGCGCAACGCGCATTCGCTTTGGAGTCGGTGTGGCTTTTTGTTAACTTGGCTGCACGGAATGGAACACGAGGCGGATATCGCGGTGGTGGGGGGCGGCTTTGGGGGGGCTCTGATGGCGATGGTGGCCCGGCGGCTGGGCCCCTCGGTCGTGCTCATCGAGCGCGGCCGGCATCCGCGATTCGCGATCGGGGAGTCGTCCACGCCACTGGCCAACCTGCTTCTGCAGCAGATCGCCGAGGAGCATGACCTGCCACAGCTATTGCCTTTGCGGCGGTGGGGCGAGTGGCAGCGCGAACACCCGGAAATCGGCTGCGGCCTCAAGCGCGGGTTTTCCTTTTTTCACCATACACTTGGCCAGGCGTTCAGCGACGATGACCAGCGCCGCAACCAAATGCTCGTCGCCGCCAGCCCGCGTGACGAGGTCGCTGACACGCATTGGTTTCGCGCCGACTTCGACCACTACTTGGTCCAGGAGGCGCAACGGATCGGTGTCGATTATTTTGACCAGACCGAGCTGGCGAGTCTCGACGAGGGGCCCGACGGCGTAACGCTTGGCGGACAGCGCAATGGCGAGCCGGTGCGGTTTCGCGCCGGGTTCATGATCGATGCCACCGGGCCGCGCGGCTGGTTGCACCGCACGCTTGGCTTGGCAAGGCGCGAGCTGCCGCTGTTGCCGGCGACGAGTGGCTTGTTCGCGCATTTCAAAAATGTCGGTGCTTGGCCAAGCGCGCCGGGCGAGCCGTACCCGGTGGAGGCCGCAGCGGTGCATCACGTGTTCGACGGCGGCTGGGTGTGGGTGCTGAAATTCAACAACGGCATTACCAGCGCCGGGGTGGCGGCAGCGAGCGAGCGTGCCGCCAAGCTTGGCCTTTCGGAGGGCGAACCCGGCTGGCAACGGCTGCTGGCCAAGATGCCGTCGCTGGCGGAGCAGTTTGCTGGCGCCGAGCCGGTGGGCGAATTTGTGTTCGCCCCGGAGCTGTCGTTTTGCAGCCGGCGGATCACCGGCGAGCGCTGGGCGATGCTGCCGTCGTCAGCCGGGTTTGTGGATCCACTGTTATCGACCGGGTTTCCGCTGACGCTGCTCGGCATCCAGCGCCTGGCCAAGCTGCTCGTCGGAGGGATCGACCGGGCCGACTACGAGCGGCAAACGAACGGTGAACTGGATCAGGTCGCGCGACTTGTCGGCGCGCTGTACGCAAGCATGGGCGACTTCGAGCAGTTCGCGGCGTTGGCCCAGCTTTACTTCGCGGCGGTGAGTTACTCCGAGACGGCGCACCGCCTGGCCAAGCCGGAGTTGGCCGGGTCGTTTTTGCTGTGCGACCACCCTGAGTTCGGGGCGGCGACGCGTGAAATCTGCGAGTCGGTCGTCCGCTTGGCCAAGCGCGACGAGGTGCTGGCGAAGATTCGCGCTGTGATCGAGCCGTTCAATGTCGCCGGCCTGGCCGAGCCGGCTAAGCGCAACTGGTATTCGGTCGCGGCGGACGACCTGTTCGCTTCGGCGGCCAAGCTCGGCTCGAGCGAGGCGGCGATTCGTGAGATGCTTCTGCGGGAAAAGTTGCTATAGTCGCGGCGACGATGACGTGGATGATGGTGGCATTGGGTGGCGCGCTCGGTAGCGTCGGCCGGTTTGGTCTTGGCCAAGCGCTTGCGCGGTTCGACGCGTTCCCGTACGGCACTCTGCTGGCCAATGTGCTTGGCTCGCTGGTCATCGGCGTTTGCGCCGGGCTATTCGATGCGGAGCAACGGAGCCGACCGGCCGGCCTGTTCTTAATGGTCGGGTTCTGCGGCGGCTTTACGACCTTCTCCGCCTTCAGCCTGCAGACGCTTGAGTTGATGCAGCAACAGGCTTGGCTGAAGGTCGGCGGCAACGTGGCCCTGTCGGTTGCACTCTGCTTGGTCGGCACCTGGCTCGGCTTCCTCCTCGGCCAATCCCTCCGAAAAACGGGGTGAATAAGTTTCAATTTTTAACCAAATCCGAATTTAGTGTCGATTCGCGTTCATTCGCGGTTTCCAATCAAGCGAAGATTCGACGGCGGGCTCGGCTTGGTTTACGGTGCCGCCGATTGAATGCCAAAGCGTACTGACATCAACACGGTTCTGATCATCGGCGCCGGCCCGATCATCATCGGGCAGGCGTGTGAATTCGACTACTCCGGCACGCAGGCGTGCAAGGCCCTCAAGGAGGAGGGCTACCGCGTCGTGCTCGTCAACTCCAACCCGGCCACCATCATGACCGACCCGGAGTTTGCCGACCGCACGTACATCGAGCCGATCACGCCGGAATGCGTGGAAAAAATCATCTTCCGCGAACTGAACGCCATCCAGGAAAGCGGCGCGGAGGGCAAACTCGTCCTGCTGCCGACCCTCGGAGGACAGACGGCGCTCAACACGGCGATGTCGCTGCACCGCAGCGGCGTGCTGGAGCGGTTGGGCATCGAGATGATCGGTGCCAACGCCGACGCGATCGAGCGCGGTGAGGACCGGCAGTTGTTCAAGGACGCCATGATCCGGATCGGCCTCGACGTGCCGTCCAGCGGCGTGGCGCACACGCTCGAGGAGGCGCGGGAGATTGCCGACAAGATCGGCCAATTTCCGCTCATCATCCGCCCGGCCTACACGCTGGGCGGTACCGGCGGCGGCATCGCGTACAACCGCGACGAGTTCGATGAGATGATCAAGCACGGCCTCGACCTTTCGCCCGTCACCGAGGTGCTCGTCGAAGAGTCGCTGCTCGGCTGGAAGGAGTTCGAGATGGAGGTCATGCGTGACCGTGCTGACAACTGCGTCATCGTCTGTTCGATCGAGAACTTTGACCCAATGGGCGTCCACACCGGCGACTCGATCACCGTGGCCCCTACGCAGACGCTCACCGACAAGGAGTACCAGATCATGCGCGACGCCTCGTTCGCGGTGATCCGTGAAATCGGCGTCGAGACCGGTGGCTCGAACATCCAGTTCGCCGTCAACCCGGACAACGGGCGGTTGACGATCATCGAGATGAACCCGCGCGTGTCGCGCTCCTCGGCGCTGGCGTCGAAGGCGACCGGTTTCCCAATCGCCAAGTTTGCGGCCAAGCTCGCGGTCGGTTACCTGCTCGAGGAAATTCGGAACGACATCACCCGCGAGACACCGGCCTGTTTCGAGCCGACCATCGACTACGTCGTGGTGAAGGTGCCGCGGTTTGCGTTCGAGAAATTTTCCGCCGCCGACCCGACGCTGAACACGCAGATGAAATCGGTCGGCGAGGCGATGGCCATCGGCCGCACGTTCAAGGAGTCGCTACAAAAGGCGCTGCGCTCACTCGAGGTCGGCCGAACCGGCCTGGGCGGCGACGGCAAGCCGTGGCGCATCGGCCAGAACGTTTACGGCGACCGTGACATCCTGCCGCGCGAGGTGATCACGCAAAAACTTAGCGTACCCAACGCCGAGCGAGTGTTTTTCCTCCGTCACGCCCTACGCGCCGGCTTCACCATCGACGAGATCTTCGACCTAACAAAAATCGACCGCTGGTTCCTGCCCCAGATCAAGGAAATCGTCGACTTCGAGGAGGAATTGGCACAATCCGCCTGAGCTTGGCCAAGCGCTTGGCTTATAGGATTTTTATCAGCGCCTCGGCCATTTGGGAGGGGGTCTCGGCGACGCTGATCCCGGCCGCCTCCATGGCGGCAATCTTGGCCTCGGCAGTGCCTTTGCCCCCGCTGATGATCGCGCCGGCATGGCCCATGCGGCGACCCGGGGGGGCGGTGGTCCCGGCGATGAACCCGGCGACCGGCTTGTTGCAGTTG
>CAYWMH010000146.1:639-6424 GCA_964459315.1 uncultured Verrucomicrobiota bacterium | reverse complement strand
TGAAGAAGGAAAAGTACGATGTTGACGCCGAGCAGCTCCGCGTGTTTTTCCCGTTCGAACAGACGCTGCACGGGATGTTTCGCGTGTACGAGCACATCTTCGGCTTGAAGATTGTGGAAGCTGAGGCGCCGTACAGATGGAACGAACAGGTGACGTTGCACCTCGTTTACGACGACACCACCAGCAACCCGCTAGGCGCGCTGTACCTCGACATGTTCCCGCGTGAAGGCAAGTACAACCACTTCGCGATGGTCCCGCTGAGCTCCGGCAAGCGGCTGCCCGACGGCAGCTACCAACGGCCCACCGTCGCGCTGATCTGCAACTTCCCGACGCCCGGCAAGGACAAGCCGTCGCTGCTCTCGCACGATAACGTCGAGACGCTGTTCCACGAGTTTGGCCACGCGCTGCACGGCATCCTGACGCAGACGCGGTTCACCCGGTTCGCCGGCACAAGCGTCCCGCGGGACTTCGTGGAGGCACCATCGCAAATGCTCGAGAACTGGATCTGGGACAAGACTGTGCTCGACTCGTTCGCCGCCGCCTACCGCGATCCGTCCAAAAAAATCCCCGAATCCGTGCTCGCGAAGCTGAAGGAGGCGAAGAAGGCCACCGTTGCCCGGCATTACCGCGGCCAATTGTCGTACGGACTGGTGGACCTAAGCCTGCACTCGCTGACCGAGGAGGAGGCCCGGATTGTCGAGCCAGTGGCGTTGTCCAACCAGATCACCGAGGCGGTCTATCTCAAGCCGCAGGAGAACACGTCGTTCGTCGGTTACTTCGGCCACCTCATGGGTTACGACGCCGGCTACTACGGCTACGCCTGGGCTGACTCGATCTCCGCCGACATGGCCACCGTTTTCGAAAATGCGCCGGAGCGATACTTCGACCGGGAGGCCGGGCAGCGGTTGCGGCGGGAAATTTACGAGGTCGGCGACTCGCGCGACGTCAACGAGTCGATCGAGAAATTCCTCGGCCGGCCCCGCTCGCTAAAGCCGTTCCTGCAGGACTTGGGCATCCTCGACGAATAGCGCTTGGCCAAGCGTTTTGGAGTGCGGTGGCAAGCGGAGCGCGACACCGCTTTGGACGATTTGTTGGTTCCGAGTTCTCGGTTCGCAGTTCCCGGTTTTGCAAAACCAACCGAGAACCCCGCACTGAGAACCGGACCCGGGCTTTGCTCAGCCGGCGGCCTTGCGCAGGGCAGTGAGGACGATGTCAGGGGTTAGCAACTCGGGCAGCATCTCCGGTTGTTCCGCTTTGTCCGAGGGGAAAACCAGCACGAGCGGTACGCCCGCCCTGCCCCGGCGCCGCAGCTCTTTCGAGATGTCATCCGGCCGCCGCGTGAAGTCGGCCCGGAACGCCTTGATGTTTTTATCGGCCAACACCGTTCGCACCGACTCGATATCGAGGCTCGTTTTTTTGTTGGCGATGCAGGTGAGGCACCACTTGGCCGTGAAATCGACCAATACCGGCTGGCCCGCCTCGCGGGCCTCGGCCACCGCCTCCGGCGACCAGCGGTGCCAACGGATGCCACCGGGAATATCCTGCACCACCCCGGCCTTGGCCTGCGACGGATCGACCGGCGTACGCCACTGCATCTGCCCCTCAAGCCCGAACACGACCCCGCCCAGCGCCAGCGCCCCGGCAATGCACAGCGCCAGCCCGCGCCGCCGGGTGCCGCGCTGAAAAAACTCGCCGAACACCCAGGCCGCCATGGCGATCACGGTCAGGAAAATGCCGAACCACAACACCCGGCCGCCGTAATATTCGATGCTCACTGTAAACAGCCAAATGCCGGTGGCCAGCATCGGGAATCCCATCGCCACCTTGAACCGCTCCATCCACGGCCCCGGCTTGGGCAGGAAGCGCAGCCACTTCGGATTCCAACTGAGCACCACGTACGGGAATGCGAGGCCAAGCGCGACGGTCACGAAGATCAGCAGGATCACGGCAGCGGTCTGCGTGAAGGCGAACCCAAGCGCCGGCGCGAGGAACGGCGCCGTGCACGGCGTGGCCAGCACCGTGGCAAGTACACCGTTGAAAAATGCGCCGCCCGCCCCCTCCCGGCCTGCCACCGAGCCGGCCGCAACGCCGATCGAACCAAGCGTCACCTCAAATAGTCCAAACAAATTCAGCGCCACCAGCAGGATGAGCACGGTCAACAACACGACGAACTGCGGGTTGGACATCTGCATGCCCCAACTGGCCAATGCACCCCCGCTTTTCACGCCGATCACCACGCCTGCCAGCGCGAGGAACGACACAACCACCCCGCCGCCGTAAAGCAGCCCGAGCAATCGCACGCGCCCCGGCGACTCACTGCTTTGGTTGACGAAGCCGAGAATCTTCAGGGAGATCACCGGCAGAACGCACGGCATCACATTCAATATCAGCCCGCCGAGAAACGCGTAGAACAGCATCTGCCAAAGCGACTGGCCGGCAGAGGGCATGGGTTGTGCCATCGTCGTTCCGGCGCCGCCGGATGTGATGGAATCGACCGGAAACCGAACCTCGAATGCCTCCGTTTTGGCCTGATCCTCTAGATAGCGGACAGCCAAGCCAGCAAGCTCGCTTGGCCAAGCGCCCTCATATTTGGACACCGTTTTCCGGATGCGGACACGGCCGCCATCGATCGCGGTCACTTCGTTTTCCGGCGACACTTCGAACGCCTCGGATGGCATCGCAAAAAAATCGGCATCGTTGTCCGCTTGGCCGGCATCGAACTCGATTAGCAACGATCGCTCATCCTCCTTGGCCTCGCCGTCCCACACCGCCTTGACGGTCAACTCGGCATCAGTTTTCGGCAGAGTCTCCCTGACGGCATCAAGCTTGGCCGCGTCGACCGAGAGCGCGTCCGAGCCGGCGATCGTCAACGTGGCGCTCACCGACTGATCACGCGGAACGCACAGCACCTTGCACTCAAGCCAACTGACCTTGCCAGAGATCGTCGCTTGGCCAAGCGCGGCATCGGAGGTAATGGTGAGCGGCACGAGCAGGATGGTTTTGCCGTGGTAGCCGTAGCCGGTCGAGCCAAGCGCGGTGAACTTGTCCGGCGTTGGCCACTGGATCGGCCCGGCACTCACGCCCTTGGGCAGCGTCCACTCGACGCTGGTGGCGATGCCGGCCTCGCCGGGGTTAATCCAGTACGTGTGCCAGCCGTCGTCCATCGTCAACTCCAGTCCGGTCGTCACTGTCGTTCCCGGCTTGGCTTCGGAATGGGACAGTAGCAGCTTGGCCGTGGTCGCCGGCTTGGCCGCACCCCCCGCTTGGCCGCCGCCAAACGGATCGTCAAACTGCGCGCAGAGGTTGCCGGCAATCGCCAGCAGAAAAAGGAATGCGAGACAACAGGCTCTCATCGCGGTTTAGGATGCCTCCGAGCTGCGGCCTGTTCAATTCCCGAACGGGCCATTCGACAAAATCACACGATCTCGGTCGGGCACTTGGGGAGGGAGTCGAGGAACAGTTTGCCGTAGCGCTTGGTCAGCACGCGGCTGTCGAGCACAACAACGATGCCCTCGTCGCTCTTGGTGCGGATGAGCCGGCCGACGCCCTGCCTGAATTTCAACACCGCCACCGGCAGCGAAAACTCCATGAACGGGTTGCCGTCGCGGGCCTCGATCGCCTCGATCTTTGCCTCGACCAGTGGATGATCCGGCACGGCAAATGGCAGCCGCGTGATGATGACGTTTTGCAGCGCGTCGCCCGGCACGTCGACGCCCTGCCAAAAGCTGTCCGTGCCGAACAGCACCGAATGCTCGTCGCGCTTGAATCGCTCGAGCATCGTCGATCGCGGCACGCCGGCCCCCTGCACGAGGCAGTCCCAGCCTTTATCGGCGAAGAACCCCTCCATTTCCTCCGCCACCTCGCGCATCAGCTTGAAGTTGGTGAACAGCACGAAGGCCCGCCCGCCGCTCATCCCGATGAAATGACGGAGCTGCCCGGCCATGGCGTCGCGGAATTCCGGCTCGCGCGGGTCCGGCATCTTGCCGGCGATGAATAGTTTCATCTGCCGCTCGTAGTCGAACGGCGAGCCGACCTGCAGCGCGTTAACCTGCTCCGCGCCGATTTGGCCGGCGAAATAATCGAGGCCGCCTTTGGCCTTGGCCGAGGTGGAGTCGTTCAAGGCCAGGGTGGCGCTCGTCAGCACGACCGGCGAGCTGGAGCGGAAAAGCCGTCGCCGAAGATGCACGGCCACGTCCACCGGCGCGGCATTGAGCGACAGAGTCGTTCCTGCCTTGCCAGATTTCTCCACCCAGTAAACGTGTTCGTCCGACGCCTGCGACAGGAACAGCAGCACGCCGTCCCGCAGCTCGCCGACCCGCCGGTTGAACTCCGCCAGTTCCTGCCCGGTGTCGGCGTCGTCCGTGCTGTCGCGGGCCTGCACGAGCGCCTCGCGCACCCGCTGGAGCGGCAGCGTCAGCGTGTCCTCCACCAGGCCTGCATTTCGCACGCGCAGCTCCTTCCATGCGCGGTTTTTGTTCCCGCCGAACCGGTTGGCCTTGGCCTGCTGCTCATTCAATTCGTCGCACGCCAACTCGAGTTCGCCGAAGAACTGCTCCATCGCCGCGGAGGCGTCCTCGACCATCCGTGTCGCCTTCGCCTCAAGCAGCAGGCCCAGCAGCCCCTTGCTGGTTTTCGGGTTCCACAACCGCTGCAGGTTGAACCGCACCTGGCCGCTCGAAACGCTCACACCCATGTGTTTCGAGGCAACCGGGCCGACGTTGTGCGCCTCGTCGAGGATCACGAAGTCGTTCTTGAACAGCACCCCCTCCTCCTCCCGGGGCGCGTCATCCTCGCGGCCGTCGTCGCCGAGCAGGCTGAAAAACAGCGAGTGGTTCAGCACCAGCACGTCAGCGGAAAGAATCCGGCTGCGGGCGCGCTGGTAAAAACAGGTCTGGCCCAGCTTGGCGATGTCGGAACCGTGGCCGCACAGCTTGGTCGAGCACAAGCCGCGCTCCGAGTTGACAAGATCCCACACCTTCGGATCGGGCGTGATGTCGAAGTCAGACAGGCTGCCGTCGGTGGTCTCCC
Source organism: uncultured Verrucomicrobiota bacterium (assembly GCA_964459315.1). Classification (GTDB taxonomy): domain Bacteria; phylum Verrucomicrobiota; class Verrucomicrobiia; order Limisphaerales; family UBA1096; genus UBA1096. Next base: position 1,396 of record CAYWMH010000146.1, on the reverse strand, counting down.
TGGCCCACTCGGTGATTCGCTTGAGTTCCTCCATCTCGGAAGAGGTCAGCAGCGTCGCCGCCTGCTGCCGGGCGCGCTGCAGCCGCCGGGTGCAGAGGTAGTTGCCGCGCCCCTTGAGCATTGTGAACGAAAACTCCACCGGCAGCACCTGCTGGAGCATCGGCAGGTCCTTCTCGGTCAACTGCTCCTGCAGGTTGATCGTGTGGGTCGAGATCACCGCCTTTTTGTTTTGGCTAACCGCATGCAGGATGGCCGGAACCAGATAGGCCAGGCTTTTGCCGACGCCGGTGCCGGCCTCGACGATGAGGTGCTCGCCACCCTTCAACGCCTTGGCCACGGCGACGGCCATCTCCTGTTGCTCGGGGCGGAATTCGAAATTCTTCGCCCGCGACAACTGGCCGCTCTCGGAAAAAAACGTGCCGGTCCCGGCGACCAGATCCAGCCCGGCGGCCTGTTCCTCATCAATGAACCGGATCACCCGGTCGCCTCCCGTTTTTCGACCACCGTCAGCTCTGTTTTGTTTTTGACCAGGCGCCTGGCCGGCAGCACGCCGGTGAAGGTGACATTGGGGTAAAGCAGGCAGTCGCGGCCGATGACCGCGCCGGGGTTTAGCACCGCATTGCAGCCGATCTCGGTCCGGTCGCCGATCAACGCGCCGAACTTGGCCAAGCCGCTGTCGAGCCTCCCGGAGGCAGTGCGGACGTTGACGTTGCCCCGGATCAGACGGTAGTTGGATAGCATCGCGCCGGCACCGAGG
>CAYWMH010000146.1:0-629 GCA_964459315.1 uncultured Verrucomicrobiota bacterium | reverse complement strand
TGAAGTGCGGCACCTCGCAGCCGTTGAACAGCACCGCGTTTTTCAACTCGGTGGCGTGACCGACGCTGCAGCCGTCGCCCACGATCACGTTGCCGCGCAGCGTCGCCCCGTGGCCGATGTGGCAGTTGCGGCCGATCCAGACCGGCCCGCGGATCAGCGCACCCGCCTCGATCACCGTACCTTCGCCGACGAACACATCCCCCTCGATCACCGCTTGGCCATGCGCTTGGCCAAGCTGCGCCGCTCGCAGGGTGTCGCGAAGATAGTCGCCGATGTGCGGGAGCACCTCCCACGCCTGGCCAAGCGAGTCGAACAGGCTTGCGTGCTCCGTTTGGCCAAGGTCAAACAGCTCCTCGGCTCGGGGAATGTCTGATGCGGACTCCATGCGCGCTTGGCCAAGTGGAAACAAAAAAGCCCCCCGGGTGGAAGGGCTTTTTGCAGGCTAAACCTGTGAGGCGTGAAACTCCTCGTGCTCGAGGAAGCCGGATAGCTGCCGGATGCGCGGCGGGTGGCGCATTTTGCGCAGGGCCTTGGCCTCGATCTGCCGGATGCGCTCGCGCGTGACCTTGAACTGCTTGCCCACCTCCTCGAGGGTGCGGGAGTAGCCGTCGGCCAGGCCGAACCGGAGC
>CAYWMH010000145.1:0-6427 GCA_964459315.1 uncultured Verrucomicrobiota bacterium | reverse complement strand
ACCTCGTCGTGTTGCCGCTGCACGGCCGCGGCAACCGGGCGAACAAGGGCGAAGGCGTGCGTACGCTGGCCTACCACGTGCCGATCGACCCGAAGCAGGCCTGGAAAACCACACTGGTCGACGACAACCTGCACGCCAGCCATAATTTTGATGTGGCACAATGGGATCGCGACAAGGCGGACGAAATGCTGCTCAGCGGCGTGGAGGGCGCGTTTTTGCTCCAGCACGGCAAGGGCAACAGTTGGAGCCGCCAACAAATCTCCAACAACCCGACGGGTGAGGTGCGACAGGGCCGCGGCACGGGCGGGGCCAACTTCGTGACCGCCATCGAGCCGATGCACGGTTCACAGCTTTCCATCTACACGAAGGCCAAGGGCGAAGCCAAGTGGAGTCGCAACATCATCGACGACACCCTCGACCAGGGGCATGCGCTGGCCACCGGCGATTTCATGGGAACCGGCGCCGACCAGATCGTGGCCGGCTGGCGTGGCACCCGGCGCACCGGCAAGGTGGGCGTCAAGTTTTACTACCCCACCGACAAGGCGCGCACGAAATGGAAAAGCATGCTCGTCGATGACAACCAGATGGCCACCGAGGACATCCGCGTGGCCGACCTCAACGCCGACGGCAAACTGGACATCATCGCCGCCGGCCGCGCCTCCAACAACCTGAAGATCTACTTCAACGAGTGACCGCCTGGCCAAGCGCATCCAGCAGCCCCTGCACATCGCCACTGCTGTGGCTCGCGGAAACGGTCACCCGCAACCGCGCCTCATTGCGGGCGACCGTCGGGTAACGAATCGCCGGGATAAAAAAACCGGCCTCGCGCAGCTGCTCCATCATCGCCATCGCCTTGGCCTCCCCGCCGACGATCAACGGCAGGATGGCGCTTGGCCCGGCGGGGGCGCTCCAGCCAATCGACTCGACGCCGCGCCTCAGTTCCTCCACCCGCTGCCAAAGTTGCGCGCGCAGCGACTCCCCTTCCCCGCCCTGGATGAGTTCCACCCCGGCCCGGGCGGCGGCGCTGACCGCCGGGCTGGGCGCGGTCGAGAAAATAAAACTGCGCGCCTTGTTCACGAGTAGATCGATGAGTGATCCACTGCCGCAAATAAAACCGCCGGCCGCGCCCACTGCCTTGCCGAGCGTGCCCATCCGGATCTCGATGCGCTTGGCCAAGCCATCGGTCGCCGCCAGCCCTTGGCCAAGCGGCCCGTACAGGCCAAGCGCATGCGCCTCGTCGAGCATCAGCCACGCGCCGTAACGCTCCTTCAACTCGACAATACCGGCCAGCGGCGCGCGGTCGCCGTCCATCGAGAATATGCTCTCGGTCGCCACCAGCACCCGCCCGCCCTGCGCGGAGGCCCACTGCAACCTCTGCTCGAGATTCCCGAGGTCGTTGTGCCGAAAAACCCGCAGCGTCGCACCGCTCAATTTCGCGGCGTCGATCATTGAGGCGTGCGCTTTTTTGTCGAGGATCACCACGTCCCCCTGGCCAAGCAGCGACGTCAGCGCGCCCTGCGCGGCGGCAAAGCCGGAGGAGAAGGCTAAGGCAGATTCAGCGCCCAGCCAGCCGGCCAATGTGGCTTCCAGTTCGTGGTGCGGTTGCAGCGAACCGCAGACGAGACGAGACGCCCCGGAGCCGGTGCCAAACCGTTCAACGGCCTCCTTCGCCGCTTGGCCAAGCGCCGGATGACAGGCTAAGCCAAGGTAGTCGTTCGAGGAAAAGTTGATCCACTCGCGGCCGCCAAGCGTGATCCGTGCTGCCTGCGCCGACTCGACCTGCCGCAACTCCCGCCACAAGCCGTCATCGCGGATCGCGCCGAGCTCTCGCCCGAGTTGTTCGTCAAGCCCGCCCATCACTGCGGCTCCACCACCAGCCGATAAAAGACCGGCCGGCCGTTGTCGATCCGCAGGTCGATGTGTTCCATCGCATCGAGCCGCGCGGTGACGCCCTTGTTGAGAGGTTTCCAAGCGGTTGGGTCGCCGTTGCTTTTCTCGACGCGGTAGCGGCGGCCCGGCACGCTTGGCCAGCGCAGCACGACGGTTTTGTTCTTCACCTCGATCGGCGTCGTGAACCGCAAATACGAGTGGCGATCCCCCGGATCGGTCCCGGCGGCATACTCCGCGGCGTCCGCAAAGCTGTCGCCGTCGAAGTCACTGTCCGCACCCGCGACGTCCAGGCCGGAAAAGTGGCGGCGTTCCCAGTCGTCCGGCAGGCCGTCGTCATCCGCGTCCGCCCCGGTCGCCACCAACCGCACGATCTCGAACCGCGCCCCCGCCTTGTTGTGATGAAACAGCAGGAGCGGACGGGGCAACTGGTTTTCCTCGAAACCGTTGCCGGCGAGAGCGTCGTGGTCCAGCCCAACCACCACCGGCGCATCGGCGGCGTGAACCGGCGAGTGGCCCAGCGCCGGGTTGGCGGTACGCAGCGCCGGGTTCGCAACATCAAACGGAATCCAGCGCGTGGTCTCGGTGATGTTGCTGAAGCGGTATTGAATCCGCGATTTGCCTTTACCCAGGCCAAGGTCGGCGGTCGTTGCCGAGTAGATCATCACGCTGTTGTTCAGCAGCGAGGTCTCCCGCTCCGCTGACGAGAATACATTCAGGATGCCGCCCAGCTTCGGCTTCTCCCACTCGAGCGAGTCGATGATCGTGAAGTAGGCGTCGTCGGCCAGTTCGCGCTCGGTGATGTCGCCGCTCACCAGCACGTCGCCCGAGGAGCCGTGGGTCAACTCGTAGTCGGTCACGCCGTCGAGGTCGGTGTCCACGTCGATGCCAAGATTCGAGAGGAACGACTGCGGCACGATCCACGGCCCGTCCATGGCGATGCCAAAAAACAGCGTGGCATCCGCGATGCCGCCCAGCTCCGGCGCATTCGACGCCGCACCGACCGCCCGCAAATCCCGCGCCGCCTGTTCACGGATGCCGTGCCCGCGCGACGGACTTTGGTAGCCGAACTGGAACACCGACACCAGCGGCGCGCGGTACGGGTTGGCCCCAGCCAGCGGCAACACCACCGGCGCGACGCCCTCCAGTTGCCGCACCGCGACGCGGCCCGCCTTCATCCGGTGCTCCCCCGCCGGACGCAACAGCATGTGAAACGGAAGATGCACCGAGGCCGACTCGCCGTGAAACCAGACCTGCCCAGACCCCTCGTGGGCGACGTGCCGCGGCCCGCCCTTGACCTCCGGCGGCGTGGTGGCATCGAAGGCCAACTCCACCTCGGCGGGGTCGCTCGCCAACGTCAACTCGACCGTGGCCTTGCCGTTGGCCGGGATGGCGACCGTCGGCTTGGCCGCTGTGAGCGTCACCCCGGCGTTGGCCAGCGTGTTGCTCACCGCGAACGTACCGATCCACGGCTGGGCGCCGAGGTTGGTCAACTCGATGCTGCGCTTGGCCAAGCGCGGCTCGCCGACTTCCAGCAAACCGAACGACAGGGAGTCCCGCCCCGGCGTATCGGCGTCGGTGGCGATCACCGGCGTGTTGATGGCCAAGCGCGGATTCAGGCGACCGGCTCCGGTACGAGTCTCGGGATACAGAGCACCGTTCTCGTCCCGCGTCTGCACGGCAGTATTCATCAATGCCGCCTTAACGATCGTCGGAGTCCAAGCCGGATGCCGCTCGAGCAGCAACGCCACAGCCCCGGCGACATGCGGCGCCGCCATCGACGTTCCCCCGGAAAGCATCGGTGCTACCCCTCCGCCCGCCCACGCGGAGTGGATGTTGAAGCCGGGGGCCGCAATGTCAGGTTTAAGCCAATGCGTTTCGTACTCCGGACCACGGGAACTTCCCGGCGAAAGTTGATCGCCCAGTTCCGGCCCTCCGATCATGACATCGCCCCCAAGCTTGACGAGCAAGCCATCGTCGAGATGCGCTTTCAGCTTCGCCCCGTCCCTCAAGCTGATCATCATTGCCGGGATGTCCACCGTGCCGCCGGGCGTACCCATCGCGATCGGCGGGCCGCCCTCGTTATTGACCACGAGCACCGCCCTAGCGCCTGCCTCCCTCGCCCGCCGAACCTTGTCCAGAAAAAAGCAAACTCCGCGGTCAATCAAGGCGATATTGCCGTTGACCTCAGCAGCATTCTTGAGGTCGTCGCAGGCGCGCGGCGGGTCAGCGTACACCACCCGGCCCGTGATCTCCCCAGTCACATCAAGTTGTTTCGTAAACGCCCCCTCGACCGCCTCGTAAAACCCCCGGATCACCGCCGGATCGGTGACCTCGATGCTGTTATTCTCGATGCCATCATCCATCGAGTTGGCCACCGTGATCTCGCTACCATCCATCGACCATAGCGCATAAAAATTGTTCCCGTTGTTTCCAGCGGACCGCACCACAACAGATCCCAGATTGGCTAGGCGCGCTGCGGCGTTGTTCTCGAACGAAGGGCGGGAGTAGGAGCGACCCAGCGACAGGTTTACCACGTCAAGCCGGTCACTAAGGTCACCGTCTGCGTCCGGGTCGGCCGCCCACTCCATCGCGTCCACCGACAGGCCGGTGCTTCCGCTGCAACCAAACACCTTCAGGGCATACAGCTTGGCCTCCGGCGCCACGCCGGGGCCGATCAGGAATCGACCCATATTCAGCGCCTTCCTGAAGCCGCCGGTGTACGGTACTCCGTTGGTCATCACGCCCACCCCTGCCGCGATCCCGGCCACATGCGAGCCGTGGCTGCTTTCTGCGCAGTCGAGCGGATCCTTATCTGGGCGCGGCGTCTGGGTGCCATCGTAGGCATCCCCCGCAAAGTCGTAGCCACCAACCACTTTTTCGGTGGGAAACGTGCCGGACTCGATGCGTGCCGGGTTATTCTTGGTGTAGTCCGCCACCTTGCCGCTGCCTCCGAACATCGCGTGGGTATAATCGATCCCGGAGTCGATGATCCCAATGCGCACCCCCTTGCCGGTGGCCGGTAGGGTGCCGCTATTCCAGATGTTCGTTACCCCGATGAACGGCACGCTGGTCGAGGTGAGGCGATGAAATTGCGCCACCGGCTGAACATCGGCCACGTCGTCGAGTCGGCGAAGTCGTTCCAGTTGGCCAAGCGGCAGCCGCACCTTTAGCGCGTTGGCCAGGCGGCTAAACCGCGCCTCGACCAGCCCATCGACTTGGCCAAGCCGCGCCATGAGGCGATCCTGTTGCTCGGCGATTTCAGCGATCCTCGCCCGCGTGGCCTTGGCGATTTCGCGCTTGGCCAAGCCGCGCTCGCGAAGCCTCACCGCGACCTCCGCAGCCGGCTCGCCGTCAAGCACCGCATAGACCAAGCGCGTTTCTGTTGCCAGTTCAACCCCAAGCGCTTGGCCAAGCGCAGCCAAGCCAATGCAAAATAAGGGAAAAAACCGGCCCCACCCGACGCCCAACGTCATGCGCGGAGGATGCCAGCTTTTAACGAATCGAGCGAGCCCGAGTCACGAGACTCAACTCGGGTCGTAATTGAGGTTCGGCGCCAGCCACCGCTCGGCCTCGGCGAGGCTCATGCCCTTGCGCTCGGCGAAATCCTCCACTTGGTCGCGGTCGATTTTGCCGACGGCAAAGTACTTGGCCTGTGGATGCGCAAAATACAGGCCACTGACCGAACTGGCCGGCCACATTGCGCAACTCTCGGTCAGTTTGATGCCGGTGTGTTTCTCGGCGCCGAGCAGTTCCCACAATAACCGTTTCTCGGTGTGATCCGGGCAGGCCGGGTAACCGGCCGCCGGGCGGATGCCTCGATACTTTTCGCGAATCAACTCGTCGTTGCTCAGGTTTTCGTCGCGGCCATAGCCCCACTCGCGACGCACACGGTGGTGCAGGCACTCGGCGAATGCTTCGGCCAACCGGTCGCCCAGCGCCTTGGCCATGATGGCGTTGTAATCGTCGTTGACCTCCTCGAATGACTTGGCGAATTCCTCGACGCCGTGACCGGCCGTCACCGCGAATGCCCCAAGGTGATCGGCCAAGCCGGACTCCTTCGGCGCGATAAAATCGGCCAGACTGTGATTCTCGCCGTTTGCCTTGTCGCCCTGTTGCCGCAGGAATTGAAACTTGGCCAAGCGCTTGGCCCGCGAGTCTTCGGCGTACAATTCCACATCGTCGCCGATGCGATTGGCTGGGAACAGGCCGTACACGCACTTGGCCGTGAATAGTTTTTCGTCAATGATCCGCTTGAGAAGCGACTGCGCGTCGCCGAACAATTCCCGCGCCTTGTCGCCGACGGTCACGTTGTCGAGAATCCCCGGGTACCGCCCGCGCAACTCCCACGCGTGGAAATATTGGGAGTAGTCGTTGAACTACACCAGCGTCTCCAGCGGGAAGTCGTCCTCCACGCGGACGCCAGTGAATTCCGGCTGCGGGATGTCCTCCGTGCGCCAGTCGATCCGGGTTGCGCGCTCGCGCGCCTCGGCAATCGGCAGCAGCGGCTTGGCTTTCTGTTTGCTGTAATGCTTTTTGC
>CAYWMH010000144.1:0-6431 GCA_964459315.1 uncultured Verrucomicrobiota bacterium | reverse complement strand
TGCACGGGATCGACGGGCTGGAGCGAATCCGATTCACCTCGCCGCATCCGAAGGGCTACGGCGACGACCTTGTCGAGGCGTACGGGCGCTTGGCCAAGCTGTGCGAGAGCGCGCACATCCCGGTGCAGAGCGGCAGCGACGCGATGCTCAAGCGGATGCACCGCGGCTACACGCGCGCGCGTTTTATGGAGATCGTGGCCAAGCTGCGCGCGGTCCGGCCGGGCATCGGCATCACGACCGACATCATCGTCGGGTTCCCCGGTGAGACGGAGGCGGAGTTCGAGGCGACGCTGTCGCTCTGCCGCGAGGTTCAGTTCGACAACGCGTTTGTTTTCAAGTACTCCACGCGCCGCGACACGCCGGCGGCGGCGATGGAGAATCAACTGCCGAGGGAGTTGATCGAGGCGCGGCACGCCACGCTGCTCGCGGCGATCGACGAGATCGGGGCCACGCGCTACGAGGGGTTTGTCGGCAGGACGCTGGAGGTGCTCGTCGAGGGGCCAAGCCGCCGCAACGCCGCCCGGATGGAGGGCCGCACGCGCTGCAACAAGATCGTGGTGTTCGATGGAGGCGGGCGATTTCAAGGCCAGTTGATGGATTTGAAAATCACCCGTGTCGGCTCGTTCACCCTATACGGCGACCCGGCGATCGTGAATTTGGACTGACCCGTGAACGAGCAAGCAAAAGAGTCAGAGGCGACCGTGCCGCTTTTTGGTTTTCTGTTGTTGTTTGTCGGTGTGTTTCTCTACGTCGGCATCAAGTTGAACAGCGACATCAGCCTCGCCGGCTTGTCGATGCTGAGCGGCGCGGTCCTCGTGAGTCTCTCCGGTTACTCTCTGGCCACGCCGGTCGCGGTGGGGCAGACGCTACGGGGCTTCCCGCGAGCCAACGCTCCCTGCTACGTGCTGATGCTGGCCGCCACCGCCTGGTTTCTCTGGAACATCAAGATCGAGGACATGGCCGACTACCGCGAGATCAAGCATTGGTTTTACTACGGCTTTGGCGCGGTGGGGATCGGCTCGTGTATTTTTCTGAGGGACTTTTTGGCGGTGCGGGGGCTGGCGGTGTTCATGCTGCTCTTGGCCAAGCTGATGCGCGACACGCAGCGCCACTTCATGCTTGCCACGCCGGTGGAGCAGATGTCGGAGTGGCGACTGGTGTTCGCCGTCTGGGCCTACCTGATCATTCTCGTCTCCATGTGGTGGGTGGTCTCGCCGTGGCGCATGCGCGACATGATCGACTGGATGCTGTCCAAGCCGGGCCGGTTCGAGGCCAAGTGTTGGTTCCGCTTGGTCTTCGGGATCGTGCTGATTGCGCTTGGTCTGATGGTGTTCGGCGTCCAAGACACGCCCCCGGAGTGAGGGATTGGGATTGAATGGCCGCCGTTTTTGGCCGCTAATCGGACCGGGCGACGGATGCCGTGAACCAAGCCAAGCTAGACCAGGAACTACTCAAGGCGATCCAGTACAACAAACTGGGGCTGGTGAAGCGCCTGCACTCGGAGGGGGCCAGCGTCAACTGCCGCAACGAGGAGGGCCGCTCCCCACTGCACCTCAGCGTCTACAACGACTGGGATCGCATCTCGCATTTCCTGATCGACATGGGTGCCGACCTGAACGCCAAGGGCAAGTTCGGCGGCACGCCGCTGCACATGGCCGCCTTCAAAGGCAACCTGCCGATCGTGCAATTGATGCTGAAGAAAGGGGGCGACCTCCGGGCCAAGGATTCAAACGGCAACCTCCCAATTCACCTCGCGGCCATGTACGGCTGGGCCGACATCGTCGAGGAGTTCGTCCGGGCCGTGGCCCCCGAGAGATGGCCGCTGCCCCCACTCATCGTGCCCAAGGTCAACGACGACGAGCCGGCGGAGGAGTCGGACGCACCGCCCCCGCCCGATGAGGAAAATTTTCCAGCGGACATCCGCTCGCTCATTCAGGCCCGCTCCACCGAGGGGGAGACGCCGCTGCACCACGCTGCGGTCAACTGCCACACGCAAGTGATCGACTACCTGCTTCGGCTTGGTGCCGATCCCGAGGCTAAGGACAACGAGGACACCCCGCCGCAGCTGTATCAGCCGGGCAAGCCGGAGAGCTTCTTCAAGGTGCCGGCCTACGTGCGGTGCATGAACTGCGCCGAGAGCATCAAGCTCGACGGCGAGGAACAGCGCACTGGAATCTACTTTTGCCCCTACTGCGAGCAGGAGGTAGATCATCTCAACTTTGGCAAACAAACTAAGGGCAAGGACAGCGGCGGTGGTCTAATGAACAAGTTCGGCGGCTGGTTCAGCAGCAGTGAGGACAGCCCAAACGCCCCGCCTACCGCCAAGAAACCGGAATCGGCCCCCGAGCCAAACGCGGATGCCCCCGAGCCAAGTGGTGAAGAGACCCTGCCTGCACACGACGACGTCGAGATGGAGCAAAAACTGATCCCGGAAAACGTCAACTGCGCAATATGCCGCAAGAGCCTAAAACTTGACGAGGAGGAACAGCGGCGCGGCATCTATTTCTGCCCCTACTGCAAACGTGACGTGGATCATATCCACGACTCCGATTGATCCGGCGCGGGTCGTCCGCTACACTCCCGCCACACCTACACCGTGAATACGAAAACAGAAACCAGACGACCCCGCCGCCGTGCGCTTGGCCAAGCGCTTGGCTTGGCCCTCACCCTCGCCGCGGTGGTGCTTGGCCAGGCGCAACAGGTGCCGGTCGAGGAGCGTACGCTCTCCAACGGCATGAAGCTGCTCATGGTCGAGCGGCACCACTCGCCGGCGATCGCCGGCGGCTGGGTGGCGCGCGTCGGCAGCGTAAACGAGCGGCCTGGCATTACCGGCATCGCGCACCTCTTCGAGCACATGATGTTCAAGGGCACGCCGACCATCGGCACGAGCGATGCCAAGCGCGACGCCGAGATCATCGAGCAACAGGAAGTGGTGCGTGACGCCATGCGCCGGGAGGAAACCAAGATGCGGCTGGCCCTCCGGCGCGGCGAGATCGACGACCTAGCCAAGCCGGAAAACAAGACCGAGCGCTACCGCGAACTCGAGGCCCAGTTCAACGAGCTTATCGCCGCGCAGCGCGAGGTGCTGGTCAAGAACGAGTTCGACCGCGTCTACACCACCGCCGGCGCCTCCGGCATGAATGCCTTCACCTCCAACGACATGACCGGCTACTTCATCACCGTGCCGGCCAACAAGCTCGAGCTTTGGGCGTGGATGGAGTCCGAGCGGTTGCTGCGGCCGGTGTTCCGCGAGTTTTCCGCCGCGCGCGACGTGGTGTTCGAGGAGCGCCGAATGCGCACCGAGTCGACGCCGCTGGGCAAATTCCAGGAATCGCTCGAGGCGCTGTTTTGGGAGTCGCACCCTTACGGCTGGCCGGTGATCGGCTGGCCATCGGACATCCCGGCCATCACCAAGGCGCAGGCCGACGCCTTTTATGCGCTCTATTACGCGCCGCAGAACATCACGCTAATATTGGTCGGCGACTTCAAGGCCGGCGAGGCGGTCAAGCTGTGCGAGCGTTATTTCGGCCGCATCCCGCGCGGCGAAAAAAACCCGCCCGAGGTCGTCACGCTGGAGGTTGCGCAAAAGGTTGAGAAACGGATGAACGCCGAGGCGGAGGCCAACCCGCAGGTGGACATCCTGTGGCACACGCCGGCGGCCGGGCATCCCGACGCCCACGCGCTCGATGTGCTGGCGGCGGTGTTGTCCGGACGTTCCGGCCGGCTGCACAAGGCGCTTGTGCTCGGCGACGAGGTGGCAACCTCGGCGTTCGCCCACCAGTTGGCCCGCAAATACGCCGGCATGTTCAACATCGGCGGCGAGGCGAAGGAGCCGAAAACACCGGGCGACGTAGAGGCGGGCATCTACGCGGAGGTTGAGCGCCTGAAAAACGAGCCGGTCTCCGCGCGCGAGCTGCAGAAGGTAAAAAACAATTTTGCCGCGATGGCGGTCCGCCGCACGTCGTCGAACTTTCATCTGCTGGTTCAGCTGATCCGGTACGAGGGCGGCGGCGACTGGCGGGCGATCAACACCGAGATCCCCAGCATCCTCGAGGTCACCGCGGAGGACATCCAGCGCGTGGCCAAAAAATATCTCGTGAAGGAAAACCGCACTGTGGCGACCTTCACGCGCAAGCCGGGGACGAAGGTGCCGGACGATCCGGCGCTGGCCGGCTTGAGCGCGGAGCAGCAGGCGATCGTGCGGCGCATCTCCAACCAGATCAAGTCGGACACAAACCGCGAGCGGCTGGAGCAACAACTGGAGGCGATGGAGTCGCAGCTTGGCCAGGCGGACAACAAACAACAGGGCCTGATGAAAATCATCATGGTAAAAATCGCGGAGCGAATCGCCGAGCTGAGCCAGTAATTCGGAATCAACATGGATTTATCGATGAAACAAAACTTGGTAGCGGGCTTGGTTGCGGTTCTCGGAGTGGCGCTTGGCCAAGCGGAGAAAATTCCGGATCGGCCGGAGAAACTGGACTTCCCGCCGCTGGTTTATGAGGCGCCTAACCCGGCCGATTACCGGGTGGAACTGAAATCGGGCGCCGTGGTTTACATTTACCCGGACCGCGAGCGGCCGCTGATCGACCTGTCGGTTACCGTTCGCGGCGGCAGTTACCTCGACCCGGAAGGCAGGGAGGGGCTGGCCGGCCTGACCGGCTACCTGATGGCGCGGGGCGGTATCCCGTCCAAGCCGGCGGACGAACTTGACGAGGAACTGGAGTTTCTGGCGGCGCGACTCTCGAGCAGCTTTGGTGGGCTCAACGGCAGCGTGAGCTTGAACCTGCTCTCGAAGGACGCCGACCGCGGTTTCGAGATCTTGCGGGCCGTGCTGGCCGCGCCCAATTTTCAGCAGGACAAGCTGGCACTGCGCAAGACGCAGTTGCTTCAGGGACTCAAGCAGCGCAACGACGACTCGCGAAACATCGAGTCGCGCGAGCGCAAACTCCTCGCTTACGGCGACGGCTTTTGGGGCAACCGCCACACGACGGCCGCGTCGCTTGAGGGCATCCGGCGGGAGGACCTGCTGGCGTTTCATCACGACTGGGTGCATCCGCGTAACTTCATCGTTTCGATCAGCGGCGACTTCGACCGCGCCGCGATGCTCGAGCGGCTGGACGGCCTGTTCGCCGCCTGGCCGCACCCCGGCAAGAAGGCGCCACCGGTGCCGCAGGATCGGGAGTACGGCAGGCCGGGCGTTTACCTTGTCGACAAGGACGTGAACCAGGGCCGTGTGTCGATCATGATGCCGGGCATCCGCTGGGATGACCCGGACTATTACGCGATCCAAGTGATGAACGATGTGCTTGGCGGCGGAGGCTTCACGTCGCGCATCACCAACCGCGTGCGCTCGGACGAGGGCCTGGCCTACTCGGCTGGTTCGTCGTTCCCGGGAGGATCGCATTACCCGGTCGTGTTCCGCGCCGGGTTCCAGTCGAAGTCGCGCACGGTGGCCTACGCGACGTCGATTGTGCTCGAGGAGATCGAGCGCATCATGCGCGAACCCGTGAGCGCGGAGGAACTGCTCACGGCCAAGCGATCGTTCATTGACACATTCCCGAACAACTTCGCCTCGCCGTCGCAGGTGGTCTCGGCGTTTGCCGGCGACGAGTTGATCGGCCGCTACACCAGCCAGCCTAATTACTGGGCCGACTACCGCGACAAGATTGGGGCGGTGGACATCGCCACCGTGCAGCGCGTGGCCAAGCGGCGGCTCAAGCTGGACCAGGTGATCATTCTGGTCGTCGGTCAAAAGGAGGAGATTTTGAAGGGCCACCCGGACCATTCGGTGAAGTTGGGCGACTTGGCCAAGCGCGGCGTGACCGAGTTGCCGATGCGCGACCCGCTGACGATGAAGCCTTTAAAATAGGCAAAAACCGGCTTTTTCCTTGCGCTGGCCCGTTTTGCTTGGTAACAAGCGGGCAACATGGCAGCAATCGGGCTTTTTCAGAAGGGGGATAATGTCTTTTATGCCAAGGTCGAGGATGGGGATTTGTACAAGCTCAAGGGCGACGTGTTCAGCGCACCATCCTTCCAGAAAACGCCTATTCCTAAAAAGGGATTCCGGACTCTCGTGCCGGTTCAGCCGTCGAAGGTCATTGCCGTTGGCCTAAACTACGCCGACCACGCTGCCGAGTCCGGGCTCGAGGCGCCCAAGACGCCGCTCTTTTGGCTCAAGTCCCCCAAGTCGATCCTCCCGGACGGCGGGAAAATCGAAATCCCGTTCGAGAAACACCAGACCGACTACGAGGCGGAATTGGCGATCGTGATCGGCCGGACCATCCGAAACGTCACCCCGAAGGCGGCCAGCCGCTACATCCTCGGCTACACGGCGGCGCAGGACATCAGCGACCGGACGATCCAGCAATCCGAAAGCCAATGGGCGCGGGCCAAGTCGTTCGACACCTTCACGCCGCTTGGCCCGTACA
>CAYWMH010000143.1:0-6474 GCA_964459315.1 uncultured Verrucomicrobiota bacterium | reverse complement strand
CCACAGCGCGCATGCGAAACGATGGACTTGCGGCGGGCCCCTACAATGTCACGGTTTTTGAAGGCCGGACGACGGCTGCAAGCCAGTTTGCCAAGATCTGGACCAGCGAAGAGCCGGCGGCACAGAACACGGGCGATTTCGCCAAGGGAAGTGCCACGGTAACGGTAACAGTGGGTGAGGGAGAAGCGCTCTGGTACATGCACCTGGAAGACGGCAGCGGTGGTGTCAGCGGTATGATTATTCGTCCGGCTGCAGACACTCCGGCGCTGAGCATCGTGAACAACGGTGATGGCACGGTTACGGTGACCTTCGAGGGCAGGCTTCAAGGGGCACCGACCGTCAACGGTCCGTGGGCCGATGTGGAGGGAGCGGTCAGCCCGCAGGTCATTCCGGTCAACCAGGCGATGCAGTTTGGCCGTGCGGTGAAGTAAGGTTTATGACCTACTTGGAGACACACCATTAAAAGTGTGCGACAGTCCCGGCGTAGCGGAATACATCGCCGGGGCTGTTGTTCCTTTTTTAGAGTCATGAGATTGATTGACAAAATAGCGCTTGGTCTGCTTCTTGCCGGGGTGCTGGTCTCGACAGGGTGTGGTGGCGACAGTTACCCGACTGAAATGACCCTTGAGGATGCACCGGAAACCATTGCCGAGGCGTTCAAGGACGAGAAAAACCCCAACATCAAGGCCATGGCCACCCAGGCGACACAACTGCTCAAGGCCAAAAACTACACTGGTGCCCATGGGATTCTGAAACAGTTGATGAGCCTTCCTGACTTGAACCCGGATCAGAGAGATCTGATCGCCGGTGGGTTGATGGCGGTGTCTGAGAATCTCAACAAGGCCGCTGAGCAGGGAAACGCAGCGGCGGGTCAGTACCTCAAAATGCAGAGCTTTGGAAAGTAGCGCTTCAAAACCATTTAATTCCTTTGTGTTTGGCCTGGCGTGGGTAGTGCTCCTTCCTGCCTGCCAAAATCCGGATGATATTATTCAAGCGGCTCGGTTTGGTGATCTGCAGAAACTTAATGACTGCATTGAATCTGGCATCCCGGTCGACCATGCCGACCCTACAGGTGAGACTGCCCTATTTCATGTCATTGGGGCTGGCTCTGACAAGGCCTTTGAACTGTTGATCAACAATGATGCGAACATTCAGGTTCGAGACAGCCTGGGAAATACAACACTCCACAAGGCGGTCACCTTTGGCCGGAGGGAGTTTGCCGTTGAGTTGATTGAACGGGGTTTGGACATGAATGCCACCAACAAGGTCGGTGCCACCGCACTGCACTATGCCGTGAGGTCTGGCAATTTGGGTATGGTGGAATTTCTGTTTAAAAAGGGGGCCGAAGTTGGCGTGCAGGATGCGGATGGCAATTCTCCGGCAGAAGTGGCTCAAGCCATGAACGGGCAGGAAGGTCTCAGTGGCCCGATGGGACGGCCGATTTCAAAGAAACAGGTGACTGAAATAATTTCGGCATTAACTAAAACAACAACAAACAAATGAAGACAACACGAGGAATAAAAGGACTCAAGGGCTTCACCCTGATTGAATTACTGGTGGTCATCGCCATTATAGCAATTTTGGCGGCGTTGCTGCTGCCGGCGCTGGCCAACGCCAAGGAAAAGGGCAAGCAGGCCTACTGTATTAACAGCCTGCATCAGTTGGATATCATCTTTCATATGTACGAGGATGACAACGAGGGGTACTTGCACCATACCTCCGGCGGAGGCCCACCCAATCATGGTAAATGGTATATGAACCCTCGAATGAAGGCAGCCCGGAAACTAATCCCAGATCCAAACAGTGGTGATGCCTATTGGGGATTGGCCTATTACAAATATGCTGGAGGCAACATCAGACTTTGGCGTTGTCCTGCCGCCAAGACATCGGACGAGTGGAGGGAGGATGGGCTGAAGTACGGTGCTGATTTTTGGCTGGATGCCTCCTACGGTATTAATGGGAAGTTTTTTTCAGCAAAACAGTTCAGTGGTTCGAGAGGCACTCGTCCTCGAAAACGAACTCAACTGATCGATCCCAACCAGACGATTATCATTCAGGATGCGGGGGAGCAGAAAATGGACGGTGGCCCGAGTGACAATCTGGCCGCCAACGGCGCTGCCGAGAACCTGACGCAGTGGAAGTACAGCCTGGCACCCCTTTATCCGGACGTCGACTGGGTCTCGGAATGGTTCCGGCACGGGAGCAACAAGCCGTACGGCGCGGCCAGTGAAGTGCTTTGGGCCGACGGCCATATAAGCCCCGTTCGGTACACCAAGGATTGTGGCAAAAACCCGCAACAGGGAGGCGGCCCGGATTTCATGAAAGGCATCCACTGGTACACCGGCCTGCCGTTTTAACCCCAGTCACTATTCCAAGGAGGTGATGAAAACTCGATCCGAGGCGGACGGGGACACGGTTATTCCCGCCCAGGCCGGCGCATTCACGCTGATTGAGTTGCTGGTGGTCATCGCGATTATTGCCATCCTGGCTGCCTTGTTGCTGCCGGCGTTATCGCGTGCGAAGGAGCAGGGAAAGTCGGCTTACTGCATGAACAGCCTGCACCAGATCGACATTGCGATGAAACTTTACGAGGACGATCACGATGGCTGGCTGCACCACAGCACGGCCGGGCAGCCTCCCAACCACGGCAAGTGGTATATGAGCCCACGCATGAAATTGGCGAGGCGTGTGATCGATGATCCCAACAGCCCGGACGCCTACTGGGGCGTCGCCTATTACGCCTATGTTGGCAAACAGGTCGGTCTCTGGCGTGATCCGGCTGCAAAGGTGATTGATGAGTGGCGTTGGGACTATAAGTTCTCCCCTGATTTTTGGCTGGACGGTTCCTACGGCATCAATGGCCGGTTTTTCACCGCTGTCCGACGGCAAACGCCCACCGCGGTGCGACCCCGTCGCCGCACGGAATTGGCCGCGCCCGCGGAGACCATCATCGCGCAGGACGCCGCCGAGCATCGACTTGAGGCCGATGGTACCGCCACGACCAACGACGCACTGGCTACCAATCCCGGTGTTAAGCAGAATCTCGGTGAATGGAGGTTAAGCGGCCGGTGGGGCCTGTACTATCCGGAGTACGAGATCATACAGGAATGGTTCAGGCACGGGAAAAACAACACCGTTTGGGGAGATGGGCATGTTTCCAGCATTCCAATCACCGATAGTGCAGAGAAGTACATGGGCTCGATCCACTGGTACACCGGCTTGCCGAGATGACGGTCGGTGTTGCTCATGCTGATGGCGTCCACCCCGAGCGCCCTGTCGTATAGCTAACCTAAGTGAGGGTTTTAAAACACCTGGCCAAGCGCACCCATCCTGCGTTTCGTTTTTACAGGAACGGCATTTAGCCCTGCAGAGATTAACCTATTTTGGAGAATATTACTGTCAATCAACGAGCGTACCGTCTGCCTAACCGGCCGGTGGCGGTCATCTGTGCCGACGGCTGCGCCGAAGAATACCTCTCGCTTGGCTTCGCCCACGGCGAATTGCCGCACTTGGCCGAGCTGGCGTCCAACGGCTACTGCGGCTTGGCCCGCGGCGCGCTGCCGTCGTTCACCAACGTGAACAATTGCGCCATGGTCACCGGCACCCCGCCGTCGCAGACCGGCATCGGCGGCAATTACATCATCGATCCGGAAACCGGCGAGGAAGTGATGACCAACTCCTCCCGCTGCCTGCGTAACGACACGATCCTCGCCGCCGCCTCGGCCGCCGGCCGCAAGGTCGCCATGGTCACTGCCAAGGACAAGTTGCGCGAACTGCTCTCCAAGGGCATGGACGGCATCGCCGTCTCCGCCGAGAAGGCCGACGAGGTGAGCGCCGAGGTAAACGGCATCGACGACATCGAGTCGCTCGCCGGCCCGAAGCCTTCGATCTACTCCGGCGAGGCCAGCCTGTACGCGCTGCGCGTCGGTGTGGAACTACTCGCCGCCGGACGCGCCGATTTTCTGTACCTGTCGCTCACCGACTACATGCAGCACAAATACGCGCCGGAGGCGCCCGAGTCGCGCGAGTTTTACCGGGGCATCGACGCGGAGGTCGGGAGGTTACTCGATCTTGGCGCCGTCGTCGGGATCACTGCTGACCACGGCATGAACGCCAAGTGCAACGCTGCCGGGGAGCCGAACGTCATCTATCTCGAGACCGAACTGACCCGGGAGTTCGGTGTCGGCTGTCGTGTCATCTGCCCGATCACCGATCCGTACGTTGTCCACCACGGCGCGCTGGGCTCGGCCGTGACCGTTTATCTGCCGGACAAACTTGACCGCGAAGCCGCCGCCAACTGGATCGCCGCGCTGGACGGCGTCACCGAGGTACACACGAGCGAATCGGCCGTGGCCAAGCTCGAGCTGCCCGGCGACCGGATCGGCGACCTGTTCGTCCTCTCCGGACGCGACTGGGTGATGGGCCGCACCCCGGAACACCACGACCTCGGCAAACTCGAAGGCACGCTCCGCTCGCACGGCGGTCGGTACGAGGAGATGGTTCCATTTCTCATCTCCGAGCCACTCAACGCCAAGTACACTGCCCTGGCCAAGGGCGACCCGCGCAACTTCGACATCTTTGATTTCGTCTGCAACGGAACACAGTCATGAGCCAAGCCCCCGACATCACTAGTCAGTTGCCTCTCGCTTGGCCAAGCTACATCGCGGGCGAGCCGGTACAGACCGACGACACGCTCGAGGTGCGCTACCCGTGGGACGGCTCGCTGACCGGCACACTGCCGAAAATCACGCCGGAACAGCTCGAACAGGCCATCCAGGCCGGGCTTGGCCAAGCGCAGCCTCCGACCAAAAGTGAGCGTTACGAAATCCTCATGCGCGCTCGCAGTTTGCTCGCCAAGCGCGCCGACGAGTTTGCCAATTTGATCCGCCTCGAGGCCGGTTTGTGCATGCGTGAGACCCGCTACGAGGTTGGCCGTGCGCAGGAGGTATTCAAGTTCGCCGCCGCCGAGGCATTGCGCGACGATGAGAGCATCTTTTCATGTGACGCCGCGAAGAATGGTCCGGCACGAAAGATTTTCACCCTGCGCGAGCCGTTGAGCCTCGTCGCTGCGATCACGCCGTTCAACCATCCGCTCAACCAGGTGGCACATAAGCTGGCCCCGGCGATCGCGGCCGGCGTGTCGGTGCTTCTTAAGCCGTCCAGCAAGACGCCGTTAACGGCCATCCGCCTCACCGAACTACTCTATGAAGCCGGCTTGCCACCGGCAATGCTTAGCACGTTCGTCGGCGATCGCAAAACGATCACTGAGGCGCTGGTGCGCGATCCGCGGGTTGATTTGGTCACCTTCACCGGCGGAACCGGCCCGGGCAAGCACCTCACCACCATTGCCGGCTACAAGAAACTTTGCCTCGAGCTGGGCGGCAACGCGCCGCTCATCGTGCTGCGTGACGCCGACCTAGACCTCGCCGCCACGCTGGCGACCGAGGGGTCGTTCCGCAACTCAGGCCAGCGTTGCACCGCCGTGAAGCGCATCTTGGTCGAAGAGACGGTGCTCGAGGATTTCACGAATAAATTCGTGGCCATGGCCAAGGAGTTTACCGTGGGTGATCCCGCCGACGAGGCAACACGCATCGGCACCGTTATCGATGAGCCCGCGGCCATCGTGCTGGAGGAGCGTGTCGCCAAGGCGGTCGCCGCTGGGGCGGAGGTGCTGCTCGGCGGCCAACGCAACGGCGCGCAGCTCGAGCCAACCATCATCGCCAACGTGCCGCGCGATGCTGAGATGGTCTGCGAGGAATCGTTCGGGCCGCTCGCGCCAATCATGCCGGTGCGCGAACTCGACGATGCCATCGCGTTGGCCAACGCCTCCGACTTTGGCCTCTCCTCTGGCGTGGTGACCAACGACATGGCGGCCGCCATCCGCGTGGTCAAGGAGTTGAAGACCGGCGCGGTCAATGTCAATCAGGTTCCGGGATTCCGGATGGAAAGCTCGCCGTTCGGCGGTGTGAAGGATTCCGGGCTCGGCATCAAGGAGGGAGTCATCGAGGCGATGAAGTTCATGACCACGACCAAGACATTCTCCCTGCCATGGTGAATGAGCGCGACACCCAGTACCTGCTGCTGACCCCCGGGCCGTTGTCAACGACGCGGACGGTTCGAGAGGCCATGATGCAGGAACATTCCACGTGGGACGTCGACTACAACAGCATCGTTCAGTCCATCCGAGAACGATTGGTTCGCCTCGCGACAGACGACGATGCACGCCACACCGCCGCGCTCATGCCAGGGAGCGGCACCTTCGCCGTCGAGTCGGTGATCGGCTCGGTCATACCGCCCGACGGCAAACTGCTCGTGCTCAACAATGGCGCATACGGCGCGCGCATCACGAGGATTTCGAAAATGCTCGGGATCGATACGATCGAGCTTGGTCAAGCGGAGATTGAGTCCCCCGACCTTGGCCAAGTGGAGCAAAAACTGGCCGGCGACTCTGGGATCACGCACCTTTCCATGGTG
>CAYWMH010000142.1:3281-6489 GCA_964459315.1 uncultured Verrucomicrobiota bacterium | reverse complement strand
GCAGATGCGTTACTTGATGCGCAGACAGAGTGTGGAGGGGGCAAAGGGTGTGCCGCGTTGGCTGAGGAAGACGTTGGCGGGAGTGCGGGGTTTCACGAGCTGAGGGCGGCCGGCGTCGAGGTAACGGTTGATTGCGTCGATGGCGGCGCGGCCAACGGGAACGACGCGTTCCTTGTTGCCCTTGCCGATGACGGTGATGAAGCCTTCCT
Source organism: uncultured Verrucomicrobiota bacterium (assembly GCA_964459315.1). Classification (GTDB taxonomy): domain Bacteria; phylum Verrucomicrobiota; class Verrucomicrobiia; order Limisphaerales; family UBA1096; genus UBA1096. Next base: position 6,280 of record CAYWMH010000142.1, on the reverse strand, counting down.
CGAGGTGGAGTTGTTCGAGGCGCAATTCGCGCAGTTCGGCAAGGCGCAGGCCGGAGGCGTAGGCCAGTTCCAGTACGGCGGTGTCGCAGAGGTCGCTGGCGGTTTCCTTGGCTGGAAGGGCTAGGAGTTTTTTTATCTCGGCGTCAGTCAGCGCCTTGGGCAGGCGTTTCCAACGGCGCGGCAGGGAGAGGTTCTCGGCAAGGTTGGCGGGGATGAGCTGTTCGCTGGCGGCAAATTTGTAAAACGCGCGCAGGGCGGCGATCTGCAGGTAGACACTCTCTGGGCTGAGCCGGGCCTTTTGCTGGTTGCCTTCGCCCCCGGGCTTGCGATCGCGTTCGTGCTGCAGGAAGTCGGTGAGGTCACGCCGCGTTACTTGAGTCCAGTCATCACGGCCGCGTTTTTCTGCCCAGACGACAAACTTGCCGAGTAGGGCCGCGTAGGTTTTTTGCGTCTGCGCGGACTGGCCTTTCTCGTGCCGAATGTGCTGGAGGAAGTCCTCAACGAGCGCGTGCATGACAGGATTAGGTTCAGGGACGAGAATAGGCGCGTTGTTCAGGATTATGAATCCCGAACATTCGGCACATCCTTGCAGACCCTTTTACAAATCCTGTCCGGTCAGCCGCTTGTAGGCGTCGAGGTAGCGGTCGCGGGACCGATTGATAATGTCATCGGGGAGGGTTGGCCCGGGCGGGGTCTTGTCCCAGTCGAGTGTCTCGAGGTAGTCGCGGACGAATTGCTTGTCGAAGGCGTGCTGGCCGCGGCCGGGCTCGTATTCGTCGAGCGGCCAGAAGCGGGAGCTATCGGGCGTAAGCACCTCGTCGATGAGGATGAGTTCGCCGTCGAGCTTGCCAAACTCGAACTTGGTGTCGGCGATGATGATGCCGCGCTCGCGGGCATACGCGCGCGCCTCGGTATAAATTTGCAGTGACAGGTCGCGCACTTTTTCGGCCACTTCTGCGCCCTCAATCTCCACAGCCTGCTCGAAGGAGATATTTTCGTCGTGGCCTTCGTCGGCCTTGGTGCTGGGGGTGAAGAGCGGCTGCTCCAGCTCGGCGGATTCCAGCAGATTCTCGGGCAGCGGGATACCGCAGACGGTCCCCTGCTTTTTATATTCCTTCCAGCCACTGCCGGCGATGTAGCCACGCACGATGCACTCAATCTTCAGCGGCTCGGCCTTTTTCACCACCATGCTGCGCGAGGCGAGATGCGCAAGGTTCTCGGGTAGCCCGTCAGCCACGCGGTGGTTGGGCACCAAATCAGCGTATTTATCGAACCAGAAATGCGAGATCTGCGTGAGTACCTCGCCCTTGCGGGGGATGCCGTTGGGCATGATCACGTCGAACGCGCTGATGCGGTCCGAGGCGACAAAGAGGTAGTTGTCGCCAAGGTCAAACACCTCGCGAACCTTGCCGCTTTTCACCTTGGTCAGTTCAGGAATATCGAGTTCCAGCAATGCGTCATCGGGCATGCGCGGGAGTATTCGGATGCCGGCACGAAGGGCAAGCGCGAATCATTCACAGGCCATGGTCGGCTCGACACTCATGCGTCGCGCCGTTATTTTCCCCCTGTGAACGTTCTCGTCACTGGCGGAGTGGGCTTCATTGGCTTTCACGTCTGCGAACGGCTCCTTCGGGCCGGGCATTCAGTGTGCGTGCTGGATGACCTCAACGACTTTTATGACCCCGCGCTTAAGCAGGCCAACCTGCGCGACCTGCAGGCCTTGGCACAGCCGTTCGTCTTTGCGCAAGGTGACATCTCAATCCGCGAAGAGGTCGACGAGGTAATGGGCGGGATAACTTTCGATCAGGTCATCCATCTCGCCGCGCGCGCCGGCGTGCGCCCCAGCCTCGATCAACCCGCGCTTTACCAACGCGTGAATGTTGAGGGCACCGTGAATGTCCTGGAGGCCGCCCGCGAACGCGGTGTAAAAAAAATCACCATCGCCTCCTCCTCCAGCGTTTACGGCGTGAACTCCAAGGTGCCGTTCAGCGAGGAAGCCCACATCTTCCGTGCCATCTCGCCTTACGCCGCCAGCAAGCTGGCCTGCGAGGCACTCGGTCATACGTATCACCACGTGTACGGCATGGATATCTGTCTACTGCGCTTCTTCACTGTCTACGGCCCGCGCCAACGGCCGGACCTTGCCATACACAAGTTTGCGCGGCTGGTGGCCGAGAATCGGCCTATCCCGGTCTTTGGCGATGGCACCACCGCGCGCGACTACACCTACATCGACGACACTGTTGATGGCGTCATCGCTGCCACCGAGCGTGAGTTTGGCCACGAGATCATCAACCTCGGCGAATCCCAGACCGTCGAGCTGAACCGCCTCGTCGAACTGCTTGAGGACGCCCTTGGAGTAAAGGCCCAAGTCGACCGCCAACCACTCCAGCCCGGCGACGTCCCTATCACCTACGCCAATATCGACAAGGCCCGCCGCCTGCTCGGGTACGATCCCCAAGTGAAGATCGAGACTGGCATCCCGCGCTTTGCCGAGTGGTTCCGCCAAGCTGCCGCCGCGCCATGCTAGCCGAGTTTATCTACTGCTATCTGCTGCGCCCTTGGCCGCTTCGGCAGCTGGCCAACTGGACCATTCGCCAACTCCTGCCCAAGTCCGTCCGCTGCGGTGACGCGACCATTGTTCTAAATCCCCGCGACCCTGTCGTCAGTGGTGCCCTCTACTTCGGCGTCTATGAGAAAGCCGAGACTGCATTCATCCAGCGCACGCTTAAGCCCGGCATGACCATCCTCGATGTCGGCGCTAACATCGGCTACTACACAGCTCTTGCCGCGCGACGCGTCGGCCCCAACGGCCGCGTCATCGCGCTGGAGCCCGACCCCGAAAGTTACGAATTCCTTCAGCAAACCATCGCTGCCAACGAAGTCGGCAACGTTGATTCCTTCCAGTGCGCCGCCGCCGAGCGCGATTCGGTGCCGCCGCCTCTCCGTTCGGTGCGTCGGCGGCGGAGCCGACCGTTGTCACGCTCACCCAGGTCGCG
>CAYWMH010000142.1:0-3271 GCA_964459315.1 uncultured Verrucomicrobiota bacterium | reverse complement strand
TTCCAGTGCGCCGCCGCCGAGCGCGAGGCCAGTATGACCCTCTACATCTCCCACGACAACCGCGGCGACAACCGCCTTTACGAACCGGACCCCCGCTGGCCCAAGGTCACCGTCCCCGCCCGCCCTGCCGATGACGTGTTAAAGGAGGCCGGAATCGACACCATCGACTTTATCAAGATCGACGTCCAAGGCTTCGAGGCCAGCGTCATTGCCGGGTTGAAAACCACACTCGACCAATCCCCGAATCTCACTCTCATCACCGAGTTTTGGCCCCAAGGCCTGCGCGATGCCGGGAGCGACCCCCGCGACTATCTCAAGCAACTTCGCGCCCACGGCCTGCAACTCCACGAACTCAACGCCAAGGGCGGCCTCGCCGAGCTGGCCGACGACGACCAATTTATCGCCCGCTACCCCGGCCGTCGTTACACCAATCTCATCGGCCGCAAAACAAAATGAACGCCGCCACCCGACTCTTGCGCGACCTCGTCGCCATTCCCAGCATCAACCCCTCTTTTGCCTCTGGCGACAAGGCCCGTACCGGCGAGGAATCCGTCGCCCGCCACCTTATCGACATCGCCCGTCGCCACAGCCTCGACATCGCCCGCCAACCCGTCCTCCCCGGCCGCCGCAACACCCTCATCACCCTCCGCCCCACTGGCAAAGTCCAGCGCCGCATCCTACTCGCCCCGCACCTAGACGTCGTTCCCGCCGCCGATCGCCAATTTCAGCCCGTCATCAAAAACGACCGCCTTCACGGCCGCGGTGCCTGTGACACCAAGGGCAGCGTCGCCGCCTACTTCCACACCCTTTGCCAACTCGCGAAAAGCAAACAACGCCCGCGCCACACCGAGATCATTTTTGTCGGACTCGTTGACGAGGAATGCAACCAGGCCGGCTCGCGCGCCTTTGGCCAGTCCAAGCTCAAGGGCGCCCTCGCCAGCGTCGGCGAGCCCACCATGCGCAAGGTCGGTACCGCCCACAAGGGTGACCTCTGGTGGCGATTGGAGACTAAAGGCCGCGCCGCCCACGGCGCCAGACCCGAACTCGGCCGCAACGCCGTCCACGCTATGGCCCGCATCGTCGACCTGTTGGAAACCAAGTACGCCGCTCAGCTAAAAAAACGCCACCATCCGCTCCTCGGCTCTCCCACCATAAACGTCGGCGTCATGCGCGGCGGTCACCAGCCCAACGTCGTCCCCGATCACTGCACCATCGACATCGATCGCCGCACCCTCCCCGGCGAAACCGCCGCCACCGTCCGCCACGAAATCACCGCTTTGTTAAAACCCGCCAAGCTCAAGGCCACCATTGCCGACCTCAAGGGCGTCGACAGCCTCCCGCTCGAGACCGACCCCGCCCTCCCTCTTGTCTGCGATTTCATGCGAGTCGCCCGCTGCGCCAAGCCCCGCGGCGTCGACTTTTTCACCGACGCCTCCCCCATTGCTGCCGGCGGCACTCCCGCCCTCGTCTTCGGCCCCGGCAACATCGCCCAAGCTCACACCGACGACGAGTGGCTCGATTTAAATCAACTTGACACCGCCATCGCCATCCTCATCCGCTTCCTCCAGACCCAGCCATGAGCGCCGAATCCCGCGCCACCTTCTTCCGCCAAAGCGGCTGGGTTGCCTTTGCCACTGTTCTTGGCGGCGTGTTTCTCACCGCCGTTCACATGGTGGCCAGTAGTCAGGCGGGCATGGCCGAGGCCGAGTACAGCGTCTTCGTCACCCTGCTCCGCATCCAGCTGCTCATCAGCATTCCCGCTGCTGGGCTTCAGGCCATGTTCGCTCGCCAAGCTGCTGCCGCCATCGACGACACCGAAAAACGCGAACTTGCAGCCACTCTCCGCAGCGTCATCTTCTGCATCGTTCTACTTTGGCTGGCAAGCCTTGTCGGCTTGACTGTGCTGCAGACCTTCTCTTCGGATTTTTTCCAACGCTGGCACATCAAAAATCCAGCTGGTGTCTGGCTCACCTTCACGGTCGGCTTGGGCTTTATCCTTCTTTCAGTCCTGCGCGGTGTGCTTACTGGCAGACAGGATTTTTGGGGGCTCGGCTGGACCTTTGCCACTGACGGCATCGTTCGCTTTGCCGCCATTGCTGTGGCCATGAAGCTTGGCCACCAAGCCGCCGGGGGCATGGTCGCCGTGTTTTTTGGCCTGCTGGTGACCAACGCTCTGGCCGCTTGGTGGTTGCGTGACCTGTCTTGGCGCGCTGCTGCCCCAATGGATTGGAAGCCTTGGTTGCGGCGTGCCATTCCGCTCGCCATCGGTCCGGGCGTCATGGTTTTCATGTTCAGCGCCGACGTCCTCTTTGTGCAAACCACCTTCGCCAAGGGGCAGACGCATTTTTACATGCCCGCCGCCACCGTAGGCATGGCCTTGTTCATGTTCCTGACCCCGTTGGCCATAGTTATGTTTCCCAAGCTCGTCAGCAGCAAGGCCGAAGGCGGCAACTCGCGTGCGCTCCAGCACGCCCTGACCGGCACAGCCCTGCTCGGCGGCCTTGCCGTGGCCAGCCTTCTCTTGTTCCCTAAGCTCCCTCTCTGGGTGCTCTATTTCAAGAATCCCGTCTACTGGAAGTCCGCTCCCCTCGTCGCGTGGTATATCGCAGCCCTTTTTCCCTTACTGCTGGCCAACGTACTCATCGGCAACCTGCTCGCCAAGGAACGACTCGGCCCGCTGCCCTGCGTCCTGATGCTCCTACTTGCCACAGGTTACGCCGCTACTCTATGGAGTCAGCGCGTGCCGTTATTGGAAATGGCCACCGTTGCCACCGTGGACAAAAGCATCCTCTCTGCCGGCTCACAACATGCCTTTCAGCGTGTCATTCAAATCTTCGGCGGTTTCAACCTCGCTATTCTCGCCCTTGCTGCCGGGCTATCGTGGCACTTGAAGGCTAGGGACAATTAGTCCGCCCTGTTCCCACGGCGCGGCGGTGGTGCGTGGAGTTTGATATAAAGCCACGCCTCCAGAGGTCGCAACGGTCGAAGTATTCTATAAAAAGGCGAGTGCACGAGACGTAGTCTTACCACCGAGAGGAACATTACCAGTGACGTTCGCCACAGGTTTGCCGTTACTTTGGAGCCCAGCTTGTCGGTCCACTCGATGGGCACTTCTTTTACCGAGTGCCCCGCGCGTTTCAGTGAGAAAAGCAGGTTGACGTCAAACGCCAGATCCGCGATGCGCAGTGTCTCGAGGATTTCTTCCAGTGCCTCACGCCGCACTACTTTGGCAGGGCACTGCGTGTCCCGGATGCCCATCCAGAAGAGCACC
>CAYWMH010000141.1:0-6491 GCA_964459315.1 uncultured Verrucomicrobiota bacterium | reverse complement strand
TTGGCCAGATGGTAGGGATCGACGACGCGCGATGAGGCCTTGCGCGCGCCCGGCTTGCGGTAGTTGAACTGGAGTTGCTGGTGGCCGGCTGTGGCCTTGGCCAGGGCGTCGATTACGTCCAGATTCAGTACCGGCTCGGCACTGGTGCGGAACGAGATGCTCTGGTCGAAGTCATCGAGGTTAAACGACAGGGTGTCCGTGAGCGAGTCAGTTACCTTGCGGAAGGCACTCATCAGCGGCTTCTCGAAGTTGGTGCCGCGGTACTGCTGCATCGCCTTCTCGGCGACGAGCATTGCGAACAGTTCGCCCTCACTGATCTGCACGGTCGGAAACGCCCCGACTTCGCCGTCGTAACAGTAGCCGTTATACGCCGGCTCGAACACAACCGGCAACTCCATCCGGTCGCGCATGAAGGTGATGTCGCGGTAGATGGTCTTGGTGGTGACCTCGAGCTCGTTGGCCAGTTGCGTGGCGTTGGGGTGGCTGCCGGCCTTGAGCAGGTTGTGCACCTTCAGCATCCGCTCGATCGGCGGGCGGGACAATCGCTCGGGGATTCGTTTGCGCTTGGCTGCCATCGGTTGGGCCAAGCTAGGCCAAGCGCCCCACCCCGGCCAGTAAAAGCCGGGGTACAAAAAAAACGGCCCCGTTCGCCCGAGGCCGCCCGAAAACCGTCCGCGCTTGGCCAAGCGCTATTTGAGCGTGCTTAGGAACTCCTCGTTCGTCTTGAACTTGGCCAAGGCCTGCTTGATCGTCTCCATGGCGTCAATCGGGTTCATGTCGGTCATGGTGCGGCGCAGCTTGTGGATCGCATCAAGGTGCTGGGGCGGAAAGAGTTGCTCCTCCTTGCGCGTGCCGCTCTTGGGAATGTCGATCGCAGGATAGACGCGGCGCTCGGCCAACTTGCGGTCGAGCACCAACTCCATGTTGCCGGTGCCCTTGAATTCCTGAAAGATCAGCTCATCCATCCGCGAACCGGTGTCGATGAGCGCCGTGGCGATGATCGTGAGCGAGCCGGCCTCCTCGGTCTTGCGTGCGGAGGCAAAAATCTTGCGCGGGATCTCCAGTGCGCGGGCATCGACACCGCCGGTCATCGTGCGGCCGGAGCCGCCGTGCACAGAGTTGAAGGCGCGGGCGACGCGGGTGATCGAGTCGAGCAGCACGAACACGTCCTTGCCGGACTCGACGAGTCGGCGGCAGCGGTCGGTCACGAGGCGGGAGAGGCGCACGTGCGTCTCGAGATCCTGGTCATTGGAGGAGGCGATCACCTCGGCATCGACCGACCGGGTGAAGTCGGTGACCTCCTCCGGCCGCTCGTCGATCAGCAGCACGATCGCCTGCACATCCGGGTGGTTCGTCGTGATCGCGTTGGCGATCTGCTTGAGGATGGTCGTCTTGCCGGTGCGCGGCGGGGCGACGATGAGGCCGCGGGTGCCCTTGCCGATCGGCGTAACTAGATCGATGATGCGCGTCTCGACAACATCCGGCGTGGTCTCGAGGTTGAATTTCTCGACAGGGTTGATAGTAGTCAGGTTCTCGAACCGCACCACGTCGGCATACTCCTGGAACGGGGTGCCGTTGACGCTGATGACCTCCTTAAGTTGTGGGCTAGTGCCGCGATGAGGGGGTTGTAGCCTACCCTCAATCAGTGCCCCCTCGCGAATGGCGGTGCGCTTGATCGTGTCAGGCGTCACGAAGATATCGGACGGCTTGGGCTGGTAGTTGTTGTCCGACGAACGGAGAAATCCGAAGCCCTTGTCGGACACCTCCAGGTACCCGGAGCCGGTCTCCGGCACCTCGATCTGGGGCCGCTTCCGTTTTTGCCGCCGATTGGAAGAATTTCTGTTGTTGGAATTATTCCTGTTGGAATTATTCCTGTTGGAATTATTCCTGTTGGACGAGCCCTTTTTGGACCTGCTGTTGTCTTTGAAGCTACTCACACCTTGAAATCACGAAAAATCGCGAGTTGAACCATACAGAATTGAGAACAAAACCAATTGCCAGAAATGGCGATTTATCCATTGGTCTAGGCGGAAGAAGCCCGCCGGGACTGTCCATACGCCCAACGGTGGCGGGGCGCAAGCCTTATTTTCCACCGATTTGGCCGGTCGAAAACCGCAGACCAAGCGCGGGAGCCATCACGGCGACAACTCGGCGGCCAAAGCCTTGACCTGCTTCAGGTCCAGTTTACCGGTGCCAAGATACGGCAGCGCGTCCACCGCGAAGAATTGGTCGCGCCGCGGCTTCCAAATGTTGGGCAGTTCGCTGGCCGTCAACTTTTCGACCACCGACTCGACCGCCGCCGAGTCAAGATTCTGGAATAGCACGACCAACCGCTCGCCCTTCTTCTCGTCCGGCACGCCGGTAACGGCGAAGGTCTGCTCCGTCAACTCGGCCAGCTCGTGCAGCTTCTCCTCTACCTTGATGTGCGGTACCATCTCGCCGCCAATTTTGCTGAAGCGGCTCAACCGGTCGGTGATCATCAGGAAGCCGTCCTCGTCCAGCGCCGCGATGTCGCCGGTCGTGTACCACCCGTCGCGTAGTACCTCGGCGGTTTTCTCCGCCTGGCCAAGGTAGCCCTGCATCACGTTCGGCCCCTTGACAAGCAGCAGGCCGGCTTGGCCAAGCGGCAGCGGTTCGCCACTGTCGGGATCGACAATGCGCGCCACCATGCCGGGCAGTGGATGCCCGATGCTGCCGCGCTTGGCCCCGACCTGCCGGAAGCCGGCCGAGCGGAAGTCGCGCGTGTTGATCGTCACCACCGGCGAGGTCTCGGTTGTGCCGTAGCCCTCCATCGGCCGCACGCCGAACCGATCCTCGAACGCCGCGGCCATGCGCTCCGGCAGCTTCTCCGCGCCTGCCAAAACGAACTGCACACTCCCGAACTGTTCCGGCGTGCACGCTCGCATGTACACCTGCAGGAACGTCGGCGTGGCCAGCAGGAACGTCGCCCGATGCGCGCCCACCAACTCGCCGATGCCCCGGCCATCGACCGGGTTCGGGGGATACACCGCCCCCGCCCCGAGTAGCGGCGGCAGCCACAGCGTGCCGGTGAAGCCGAACGAGTGGAAAAACGGCAGGATACCGAGGAGGCGGTCGGTTTTATCCAACGCAAACGCCTGGCCAACCTGCTGGATATTCGAAACGACGTTGTAGTGCGACAGCATCACTCCCTTCGGCGTGCCGGTACTGCCGCTCGAGAAAATGCCCGGGGCCAGGGCGGCCAGCGCCGCCCGGCGCTGGCTGCCGAGATACCGCTCAAGCAGGCCAACCGGCAGCAGCGACGCGGCCAGCGTGGCGGTAAGTTTGCTGCCGACGCCGATCGACTGGGCGACGTCCTCCAGCAAAATCGTCTCCGCCGGCACGTCGAGCTTGATCTGCTCGAGGAACGCCCTCGACGTGACCACGGTGCGGATGTCGCACTGATCAATGCAGGAGCCGAGCGCCTCCGCCGAGAGCGTGTAGTTGAGATTCACCGGCACCTTGCCCATCAGCGACGCTGCGTAATTGACCAGAGCCCCTGCCACCGTCGGCGGCATCAGGATGCCGACCATCTCCTGCCCCACCCACTTGTGGCGCAGCGCTTGGCCAAGCGCCACTGTACCGATCAGCACGCCGGCACACCGCACACGGCCCCGCTTCGCATCCGCCGCAAAAAAACGGAACGGATGTTTCCGGAACGCCCGCACGAGGCTGCGGTGCAGCGGCTTCATGTGGCGCTTGCGGTATGCCCAGGCGTCGGCGCCGAGTTCCTGCACCGCCTCGCGCACCTTCACCGGCGGGGCGTCGGGCGGCAGCGCCGCGCCGTAGCTCACCGTCACGCGGTACGGGATGCGCCGGGGCAGCTTGAAGAAAAAACGGCTGCGCGAGTAACTGAAGATGCTGCCCCACACGCCGTCGAGATGAATCGGGATGATCGGCGCGTCGACATCCTTCATGATTTTCTCGTAGCCGCGCCGGAACGGCAGCATCTGCCCTGTGCGCGTAATTTGTCCCTCGGCAAAAATGCAGACAACCTCCCCGTCTCGAATCGCCTGGCTGGCAACCTTGAGCGACTTGATCAGGTCACGCGGCCGCGACTCGGAGGAGATCGGGATGCACTTCATGATCCGCGCGAAGGTGCCGATCACCTTTTGCTTCATGTACCCGGCGTACATGATGAACCGAATCGGCCGGTCGGTGGACGCCTGCAGCAGCAGCACGTCGATGAATGACAGATGATTGCAGACGAACAACGCCCCGCCCCGCTCCGGAATGTTGTCCCGCCCGACAATGTTTAGCCGGTAAATCGTCCGTGTGACAAAAAAGCCGACCAGCCGGATGAGCGAGTCTGGCAGCAACCGGAGAATGTAAGCCCCCATGACAAGCGTCATCAGGCCGCATAGCAAGAAAAGATCTAACAAGCTGAATCCCAGGAATTTTTTACATAAATAGTAAATTACCGATGCGATGAAAACGCCGGTGAACGAAATGATGGAGTTTAACGCAATAATCGACCCCTTGATTTCAGGCTCTGGGCGCTGCTGGATAATCGCAGCCAATGGCACCAGATAAAACCCGCCAAAAAAACCAACAGAGCCAAGGCAAATTGCGAGCGAACCGAATGTGTCCAACTGAAGAGCCGGTATCAACAAGATCGACGTGGACAGTCCAAGCACACCGAGTGGAACAAATCCATATTCGATTTTGTTGCCGGACAGATAACCTGTCAGAAAACACCCGAGTCCAATCCCACCGGCCAGTACTCCATTCAACTGACTGATTTTAGATTCAGCGAGTCCCAAATCCTTACCATAAAACGCGATGCAAAATTGCAGCAGAGCGCCCAACATCCAAAAGTAGGATTCGCCCATCACCGCGAGAAACAACGAACGTTCCCTTCGAATGCGCGCAAAACTTTTAGACAAATCCGGGAATGGATTGACTCGGAATCTCCTGTCTGGGTTGGCAGCAGGGACACGTGTGATGCGCGATGCAAAAATCAAACCCACAAACGACAAACCCAGCAGGGTCACCCCTGACCATTGCTGTTGCCCCTTAAACAGTTCATACAACTTGCCCGCTATTACAGTGCCCGTTATCACCGCCGCTGTTGTCCCAAACTGAAAAATCCCGTTCCCCCAGGACAGTCGTTTCTCTGGAAGCAGTTCCGGCAGGAGCCCGTATTTTGAAGGTCCAAAAAAAGCGCTTTGAGTGGCAAGCAGAAACACAACAACCACAAGAAGGCCTGGGATGTTGAAAGTGAGTCCAACGGTGGCAATGATCATGATGCCCACCTCGGCAAACTTCGTCCCGATGGTCACAAACCGTTTGCTGTAGCGATCGGCAAGTTGACCCGCAAATATTGAGAAAATTATAAACGGCAAGGCAAATACCGCACCCACCACAGGCGCCCATTCATCAGCGGTGGCTTTGCTGAGCACCATGAATATGACAATCCACTTGAAGGCATTGTCGCTGAAGGCGCCCTGAAACTGGGTGACAAACAGGCTCCAGAAGCCGCGGAGCGATCCGCCTGGCCTCTGGTTGGGTTGGGTTGCGTGGTCCATCATCCGGTTGACGCGACGCAGCCTACCCGCCACCGCCAGTTTCGGCCAATCGATAAAATCAATGGTACTATCGACTCAATCGATAATCCCGCCGCTTGCCCTTGGCCAAGCAGCCGGTGTAGTTTCGACCTCGTTCAAGGATGGATTTACTGGCAGAGAACCAGTTGGCACTGACTCGGCGCGAGTTCCTCGGGCGCGGAGCCACCAGCAGCGGCGCGGCGGCCCTGGGCTCGCTGCTGGGCCGGGGGCGTGGCCAAGCGGCGGGCGGCGGCTTGACGGGATTTCCGCAGTTTGGGGCCAAGGCCAAGCGGGTCATCTACCTCACCCAGTCCGGCGCGCCGTCCCACACAGATCTGTTTGACTACAAGCCGGGGCTGAAGTCGTGGCGCGGCAAGGAACTACCGTCGTCGGTGCGGATGGGCCAGAGGCTGACGACGATGACCGCGAGCCAAAAGCTGGCGATCCAGCCGACGGAATTCACGTTCAGCCAGCACGGCCAGAGCGGCGCCTGGCTCAGCGAGTTGCTGCCGGGCATCGGCGCGGTGGCGGATGAGATTTGTTTCATCAAGTCGATGCACACGGAGGCGATCAATCACTCGCCCGGGATGACGCTGTTCATGACCGGCAGCCAGATCCCCGGCCGGCCGAGCATGGGCGCCTGGCTCAACTACGGGCTCGGCAGCGAGTCGGAAGAATTGCCCGGCTACGTGGTGATGATGTCGCGCGACCAGCACGGCACCTGCGGGCAACTGCTGTTCGACTATTACTACGGCTCCGGCTTCCTGCCATCGCGGCTTCAGGGGGTCAAATTCCGGACCGCCGGCGAGCCGGTACTGTACCTGTCCAACCCGAAGGGCGTCAGCCGTGACGTGCGGCGCGGGCTGCTCGACGACCTGGCCAAGCTCAACGAGATGAAGTTCCACGAAGTCGGCGACCCGGAGATCA
>CAYWMH010000140.1:0-6498 GCA_964459315.1 uncultured Verrucomicrobiota bacterium | reverse complement strand
CAGCACGGCGTCGACCGGAAAGCACACAGCTTGGCCAACCGGCACCCGCCGGTAAAGACGCGTTCCGATATCGGCAAGGTACCGACCCCGGGCATCCTCCACATCCGGCCGGTTTTGCAGGTAGCGTGGGTTCTTGGTCGGCTCGCCATCCACAATACGCGGCCGGGCGGATGAGACAATGAATTGGCGGGAGTTGGACTCATCGAGAAACTCTGTAAAGAGCTCCCGCAAGCCCTGCGTGTAGTCGCCAAACTCAAGTGCATCCGCAACTTCCTCGCGCGCTTCCCCCCGTGAGATCGGATGATAGTTCGAGGCAAACAGATTCTCGCGGCAAAAGTCAGCCTCGGCCTTTTTATCGTACCCCCGCCGAATAGCGTCATCCGGCCGCTGGAAAAACCGATACTCGCAATTGGCCACGAACTTTAGCGAAGGTCTTTGTTCGCCGTTCCTTGACCCGGCCAAGCCGTCCGCAGGGACAACCGTGCTGGACGAGATGTCATCCTCACGTTGCAGCTTGACCGTTGGGATGAAATCCTTCCGCAGGGTAAATGTCCGCCACAAACCGTCCTCGTTAAAACCGACCCGCAGGTATTGAGCCACCAGTTTTTGCTGCCGGTACTTGAGTTCCTTGCCGGCCTGGCCATTGACGGTGTCCACCGAGAAATGCCTCCGCCAATCCTCCCCCCACTCGGGCCGGTAAAAGCGCTTGATGGTGAACACGAGATCCTTCACGTGCATCGGGATGCTGGCCAGCCAGTTGTTGTACTCGTCCGTGTAAGCGCGGCTGGGTGTCAGCAACTTGACCACCGAGCCAAGTGACCGTCGCTCATCGAGCACGCTGCGCCCCCGCTTAAGTTCCGGCGATTCCTTGAAGCGTCCGGAATAATTCCGCTCGAGAATCTCGCCGACCGCTATCATGTCATCGTGAAAATCGGCGACAAAAACCGGCCCAGCCAGGATGGCGTCGCGGATGGATTTGGAGATCTCGGACTTGCCGCCCCCGGACACCGTGCATGGCTTGTGGCAAAAGACGCCCTCCGCACTCGTCCCGACCAGGCGCCAATGCCCACCCACCGAACGACGCACCATCGACACCTTGTAGCCGGACGGCAGCACGTACGTCACACCCGGTGTCAACCGGATGCCCTGCTCCTCCCCATCGCGGCTCCAACTGATCCGCTGCTTTCTTAACAGCACGCGGGAATCCTCCGGGAGGTACTGGATGTCTGTATGGCGCTTGTCGATGGCGTACCCTTCCGGTTGCAGTTCCATCATGTCTCCAAACGATTTCTGCACTTCATCAAACGTGTGATCCACCTCCTTGACAAAGTTGCTGAGATGAAACTCCTCCCCGAGATCGTAACTGGAAAAGGCAACCGCGCCACCGGCATGCTCCTCCTCCGAGTTACCCAGCAGGTTGGCGGAGAAACTTATCTGGGTCTTCACCTCCTTCTTGCAGTAACCGAAATAATTGTCGGCGATCAGCGTGACCATCACACCGGAGGCATCCCGGCAGGCCACTTTGAATCCACCGCCGTCGTTATACCGTTCCTCCTCCGATTGCCAGCACATGCCGTCTCGTTTTTGCCGGTCTGTGGCCTCCGAGATATGCGGCAGGCCAAGCTCCTTTTTTCCAAGCGAGACCAGGTGCGGGGCGAGCACCACGCAACCGGTGTGCCCGGTCCAATGTTCCGGGTCGAGCGCGGCATCGTTTTCCGTCAGGTACGGATCACCCGCGTTGCCGAAAATGGACTCCACGAAATCCAGGTTGGCGACGAAACTGCCCGGCACAAAAAACCTCGTCTCAAGCGAGCGCTCCGAGCAAACGCCCTCAACTCCCGGCATCACCACCGGCCGCAGCAGCAACGAGACAAACAGCCGCGCCCGCTCCTCCTGCGAACTCGTGAACGGAATTTCCATCACCGAGTCTGGCGGGGCCAGCGCTTGGGCAAGCAACGCGGCGAACACCCGCTTTGGCACCTTCTTTTTGTCGTGCGGAACCGGCAGACCCCCTTCCACGATGTGAAACACCCCCTTGGTCGTACGCCGGTCGCTCCGAGGATTATGTAGCACGCCCTGCTCGACCCGGTACGAGTTCAGGCAGTCCGACGAATAGAAATCGCTGTCGGGCGGCAGCGACAAGGTGCGGGCCAGGCCGTGGTGCTCCAGTTGCAGGGCGTTGGTCGGAAGACGGGGAATCTCACAACCACAGCCTTCGAGGGTGCGATCCAAAAACGCCTGGATACGCGCATCGGCCGGGCAATGGTGCGCCGCCAGCAGTCGGTTTTTCTCCCTCAAGTTTGCGAGAAGGTGCTTGCTGGTTTTGAGCAGGGCTAACTCGCTCTCTTTGCCGACAATCGGCTGGCCTCGAAACCATAGCTTTGCGTTGATGACCTCCGCCATACGACGCCTGCCGGCGTCGGAGTTCAAGTTTACGCCAAATCCCAGCCGTTGTTTCAGTTCCTTTGCGTCATCCAGATTCATCTCAAAAAAAAGACATTATACTCTCTCAGAGTAAAAAGTCAGGGCAAAACCGCCGGGCCTTCGTTGTCGATCCCCGACCCATTACGGGTTACGCTGCGGCCATGTCGAATGACGAACGGCTGGTCAATATCGAGTCCGACCTGACGCACCTGGAGCAACTGGTGGAGTCGCTCAACCAAACCATCATCGAGCAGGACAAGCTGATTCAGCAACTGCAGGCACAAATGAGCCGCCTCACCGCCGTGCTCGAATCGAAGGAGATCGACGCCATCAAAGGGAACATCACCAAGCCGCCCCATTATCAGTGAGTGCAAACCAAGTCGTGTAAATCCTCCGGGCTCGCCGTGCCCGTTGTGCCGAGTTGATGAACCACCACCGAGGCGGCCGCCATGGCCAAGCGCATCGCCTCGCCAGGCTCCGCACCTCCCGCCAAGGCCGTCGCCAGGTTGGCCATGACCGCGTCCCCAGCGCCGACGATGTCTATCTCACCCCGCACCGGGCAACACGGTACCTGTTCCGCCACCGCTCCCGGAATCGCTCCTGCGATGCCTTCCCCGCTCAGACTCACGAACAGCGGTTGGCCCCGCTCAGCGGCCAAGCGACCGACCGCCGCGCATAAATCCGCCAACGGCATATCCGCCGGTTCGCCGGTCATCACGGCAAACTCCTCCCGATTCATCTTCAACCCGACAGAGGGGAAATGGCCCGCGCCACGGCGGCTGTCAGCGAGGATTAGCAGGTCGGGATTGTCGCGACGAATTTCGCCAAGCGCATTCAACACGCCATCCGCCAGCACGCCGGTGCCTGCCTCATCGACCTGTTCAAGCAGCACCATCACGTCCACCCGCTTGGCCAATGCGGCGAGTGACCCTGCAATCCTCTCCTGCACCGCCTCCGGCGTCGGGATCCAATTCTTGAAGTCGAGCCGATTCAATTCCCGCGGCGACTGCCCCGGCTCCATCACCAGCGGCTTGGTGTACGAAAAAGTTCGGCGCTCCGGCGTCTGGAAAAAATGCCCCAGATCGACGCAGCCCACTTGGCCAAGCGCGCGCATCAGCTCGTACCCCTCCCCGTCGTTGCCGGCGAAGCCGACCGGATAGACCGTCCCCACGCCAAGCGCCGCGAGGTTGTTCAGGATTGTCCCGCAACCGCCGGGCTGCGAACGCACCCGGGCTACATTGAGCACTTCCAGCCCGGTTTCGATCGACCGCTCCGCCCGGGCAGGATCGATTTCGAGATACCGGTCGAGGCAAAAATCCCCGACCAACGCCACCCGCAGTTTGGAGAATCGGCCGGTAATTTCTGCAAAGCGATCCGCGTTCACGACTCGTTGCGGTTGGCCAAAGCGCGGGAGAGGTGCTGCACAAAAGCCAGGTTGTCGCATTGCAGGTAATGCATCTCACCGCCCATGCGGGCGTATGTCTTGCAGAAGCGCAGGTAATAGGCCGGGCTGGTGACGGGCGGCTCGCCCTGTGTCCAGTCCCAGTTCCCGCCGTCCTGCAGGTCGACTACATACATCGAGTGATCTCGCACGATTGGCCGGTCGGCCTGAAGACGCAAATGGTTCACGCAACTCAACGCCTTCTCGAACACCTGCGGTCCCATGATCGCCGAGCCAACCGACAGCACCACCCCGCCGTCGAGTTGCTCGAGCGTTCCGGCGAAAGATTGAAAATCAACCTGCGCCGCCCGCCCAATTGCCGCACCGTTGAACATCGGATGGTTCGATATGATGTCGTACCCAATCCCTGGATGCACGGTCAACGGCACCCCGTGACGGTAGGCCGAGGCAACGACCGACGCCTCCTTCCAGCGATGTTTCAGCTCGTATCGCCCTTCCGGCACGGAACCACCGCGCATGGCGTGGAGCAACTCGGCCCGGGCGGCGGTCAACTCATGCGCCGACTCGGCCTCGATCAGCTTGACCAACTCGTCCGCCGCCGGCAAATCAACGCCGTCCCCGTCGATCAGTCGACCAAGCGCCTCGCCATAACCCAGCCCCTCAATTCCGCCGGCGAGCAGCGCGAGGTGGATGTTGCGGCCGGTCTCCTCCCACGTACCGAACGTGCCGGAGGCAACATTGGAGCGGACGCATTCGGTTGATCTACCCAACCAGGCGAACTCCCAGTCGTGAATCGTCCCGGCACCGTTCGTGGCCAAGTGCGACAGCCAACCATCCGCAATCAGCCGGTCGAGGATCAACGCGGCACCGTTCTTGATCAGGTGCGCCCCGTAAATCAGCATCACCGCCCTGCCGTTGGCCCTGGCCTCGCGGATCCGCTCGGCACAATGCGCCACTTGGTGCGATAACACATTGTCGATTACCACCGGCTCGGCATCGGTTGGCACCAGCAATTCACCAACCTCACTCAGGCTTTTGCGCTTGGCCAACGGCAGCGGCTTGATTCGCTGAAGGTCTAGTTTGCGGCCTTTCATTTCCCCTCGATCACGTCGAGCAACACGGCGGCGTCCCGGTAGTCCGGAACGACGATGTCCGCGCCGACCCCAAGCAGCCGCTCGCGTTTCCACTCGTCAAACCTGCCTTCCCCGTTGTTGGCCTCGTCGCTGGCCACCGCCACCGCAAGCGCACCAACGTCCTTGCCGTTCTCAATTTCCACATACCCGTCGCCCATCACCATCAACCGGTCGCCATCAACATTGTTTTCCCTGAGGATCCGCTTGATCACCTGTTTCTTGGAAAAATTTTCATGGTCATCCAGCGCCCCGTAGATTTGATCGCCAAAATACCGGGTCAGCCCAAGCAGTTCCGCCTCGCGCTTGACGAACGGCTCGTCGGTGCCGCTGGCCAGGTAAAGCCGCCACCCCCGTGCAACCATGCCGTCCACCAGGGACAACGCCCCGTGCAGCAAAAAATCAACTGGCTCGGCATCGCCCTTGGCCAATTGATCGACCCGGGATTGAATCCGCAGTTCAAGTCGATGCAGGTAATTGTGCTTGTATTGTAGCGGTTCAAGCGCCTCGCCTCCCCGCTCGGTGACGCGCTCGGCGAACTTCATCATTTGATAAATCGTCTGCCGCCCGTTCAGGGTCATGATGTCGTCCCACAGCATGGCGCGCACGGCGTCAGGTGACTCGCCTTCGACCCGCGGCAGCAGTTCCTCGAACATCGGCAGCATCACCTCCGGCCACCCCTCGCGGATCAGCGACAGCGTCCCATCAAAATCGAGCACGACGTGGGCAATGTTCGAACGCGGGGCAAAGTGCGCCGCAAATTCAACCCTGCCGGTGAACCGGGCAGCCGGGGTCTCGTACTGAGTTGAAACGGAAGTCTCGGTCATAGATCCGCGCTTGGCCAAGGTAATCGTCTGCCCCCTCACGGTGAAGCAGAAACTCCCACTGGGCTTGGCCAAGTGGCCTAAAGGCTTGCAGTCCGGGCCAGCGATGGGTTTACTGTTCCCGCGATTTTCGCGCATCATCACATGGCAACGGAAAAAAAGGAATTCAAGACCGAGGTACAGCAACTGCTCGACCTGGTGATCCACTCGCTCTACTCGAACAAGGACATTTTCCTGCGGGAATTGATCAGCAACGGCTCCGACGCAATCGACCGACTGCGCTTCAAGGCATTGTCCGACAAGGATCTGATCAAGGACGACACGGAGTTTCGGATCAAGTTGTTCGTCGACAACGAGGCCAAGACGCTGCGGATCGAGGACAACGGCATCGGCATGACCCGTGACGAACTGGAGACGAACATTGGCACCATCGCCCGCTCCGGCACGCGGCAGTTCATGGAGGAACTCAAGAAAGGCAAGGCCAAGGACAACCCGGAGTTGATTGGGCAGTTCGGCGTCGGCTTTTACTCCGCCTTCATGGTCGCCGACAAGGTCACCCTCAAGACCCGCCCCGCCGGCAGCGACGAGTCATGGACGTGGGAGTCCAGCGGCGATGGCAACTACGAACTCTCCGACGGCGGGCGTGACAAGCGCGGCACCGAGATCACGCTGTACCTCAACGAGGAGAACCGGGATTACATCGTTGAGTTTCGCCTGC
>CAYWMH010000139.1:0-6514 GCA_964459315.1 uncultured Verrucomicrobiota bacterium | reverse complement strand
TGTCGGGGTTATCCTCCCCATTCTGATGCTATTGGCACTGGAAAGGCTAAAGCGCAGAAAGGATCCCGGATGGAAAGTCCTGGAGGATGAACGAGCCTTGTTGCAATCATCAATTCAGGAAAGCAATAGCACAGCATCCTTCGATTCATTTCCCGCCAGGATGGTCATGATAAGCTTATTAGTTATGGCGATTGGCATGATGGCGCTTGGATTTTTTGTATCGCAAGGCCGAACCGTTCTCTTAAGCTTCGGAGTGATCCTTTTGCTGATTGCAGGAATCATTCATCTCGTTATCAGTAGGCTAGGCGCTATACATAGATAATGGATTAAATGCTGGCCAAGCCCGACGGCGATTTAGGTTAGGATTCCATGAACGATACTTCCGTGAACGTTGGTTAGTTGAAAATTACGACCATCGTACCGATAGGTTTTTTTCGTGACCCAGACCGAGTTTGAGTAGAATCGTGACATGTAAATCATACATGTGTACTTTTCCCTCTACGGCATGATGCCCGCACTCATCAGCACCCCCATATAGGCAAGACCTAGCTTAAAGCCACCACCTACTAGCCACATTGTGAACCCATACGAATTATGGTCCCGACTAGTTCCATTTCTTAAAGAACAACGATAGCGCCCCGCACTCTCTAATCGCTCCAGTGGAGACTATCTTGACGTGCCTGTGAATCGGCTGAATATTTGCCCAGCAAATAGCTGTAAAATAATGTTCTATATTCGACAAATGATCATCATATGTTTTGTTTGGGCGTTCGTTGCTCAGGCAAGCGGTGTCTCCATACCGGATTTCAACCGCGACATCGCGCCGCTGATTGCCAAGCGCTGCCTCGAGTGCCACAACGAACGCGACCTCAAAGGCGACATCAACCTGACCACTGAGACTGGTTTCACGAAAGGAACCAAAAACGGTCGACTTGCGCTAGAACTTGTCAGCAAAGGTGAGATGCCACCCAAGCTTAAGGGGCTTTCCCAAAAACTGCCGGACAATGAAATCCGACTTCTCACCGCCTGGGTTGAGGCCGGAGCCGCTTGGCCAAGCGGACGCGTGCTCGATCTTTACGAAGCCACCTCCGACGTTCGGGCGGGCCGGGATTGGTGGTCGCTGCAACCAATCAATCGCCCCGCCGTCCCCCGCTTGGCCAAGCACCCAATCGACGCATTCGTCCGGGCAAAACTAAAGGAGCGTTCCCTGACCCCGGCCAAGCGGGCGGATCGTCGAATGCTCGCGCGCCGGGCTTACTTCGACATGACCGGCCTGCCACCTTCCCCCGGTGAGATGGAACAGTTTCTTGGCGACACCGCACCGGGTGCCTGGCCACGGTTGATCGATCGACTGTTGGCGTCTCCCCGTTACGGCGAACGCTGGGCGCGGCATTGGCTCGACCTCGTCCGGTTCGCCGAGACGGACGGCTACGAGCGGGACAAGCTTAAGGCAAACATCTGGCGCTACCGCGACTGGGTGATCAACGCGCTGAACGACGACATGCCGTACACCCGGTTTGTCGCGGAGCAACTCGCCGGCGACGAGATCAACAACCGAACAGAGCAAAGTGTGATAGCCACCGGCATGATTCGCGCCGGCACGTGGAACGACGAACCGAACGACCCGGCCGACTACCTTTACACGCGGCTCGAGGACATGGTGCACACGACGACCTCGGCGTTCCTCGGGCTCACGGTGAAATGTGCCCGCTGCCATGACCATAAATTTGACCCCATCCTGCAGAGCGACTACTACCGCATCGCGAGTTTTTTCTGGGCAGGCCCGATCGGGCAGGCCAACCAGGGCGGCCCGACCAAGGAGCAGCTTGGTTTCGATCTCTACGGGTGGACGGACCTGAGCGCCACGCCCAAGCCGATCCGGTTGCTGCAACAGGGTGAACGCCACAAGCCCGGAGCGGAAATCGCGCCCGGTTTTCTCTCCGCCGTCGCGGCGCTTGACAAGCCACTCACCGCTCCACCGACCGACAGCAAAACCACACATCGCCGGCTGCAGTTCGCCCGCTGGATCACCGACGCGAAAAACCCGCTCACGGCCCGGGTGTTGGTCAACCGCGTTTGGCAACACCACTTCGGCCAGGGACTTGTGCGCACCCCAAACAACTTCGGCTTCAAGAGCGATCCCCCGACGCACCCCCAGTTGCTCGACTGGCTGGCCGCGGAGTTCATGCAGCCCACCGTCGACGACGGCCCGGCTTGGACGATCAAGCGACTCCACAAACTCATAATGATCTCGGAGACCTATCAACAGGCGTCGGTTCACGCCAACGAGGCAGAGTATGCGGAGATCGATTTCACAAACCGAAACTGGTGGAAGTTTCCACGCCGCAGACTCGACTCCGAGTCGCTCCGCGATGCCATGCTGCAGGTCAGCGGTCAACTTAACCTCAAGATGGGTGGACCCAGTTTTTATCCCCGGATGACCCGTGAGGCGCTCGAGGGACTCTCCCGCAAGTCCGGCGACTGGCAGGAGTCCGGTGCGAACGATCGCGCGCGACGCAGCGTCTACATGATGACCAAGCGTTCCCGGCTCCTGCCACTGATGACAACGTTTGACTTCCGGGACTCCACTGTCTCTTGCGGCCAACGCGATGTCACCACGGTCGCTCCGCAAGCGCTGGCGCTGTTGAACAACCAGTTCGTCCACGCCCAGAGCGAGGCCTTGGCCAAGCGCTTGGCCAAGTGGACAAGCGATCCTGCGGAACAGGTCCGGCTCGCATGGAACCTCGCCTTCAACCGCTTCCCGAGCCAGTCCGAGCTTGGCCAAGCGCTGGAGCATCTCCGGCTACAACAAGCCCATTTTTTCCCTCAACAAAGTCAAACCAACTTGGAATACATCCCGCAAAACCCGGCAAGTTTGAAGGGACTGGAACTCTGGATGCGAGCGGACACTGGCTTTCAAAAGGATGACGAGGATCGTGTGAAATCCTGGTCCGGCCGCAGCCCCAAGCGATTCACCGCCAGACAGGCTGCGCAGGACAAACGACCGGTCTGGACCGCACAAGCCATCGGTGGCCAACCGGCTCTTCGTTTTGATGGGAAGAATGATGCCCTCGAGATTCCGGATCAGGTGTTGTACTCGCAGGATTTCACCATCATCGCCGTGGCCAACCACACCGCGAACAACGGATTGAGGGAGATTTTTTCAAACTGGGGGAAGGGTGGAGGCTCCGGCACGTCACTCTTTATAGGGACAAATGGTGCGACACAGATCCGATTGTCAGACGCCTTCAGCAAAGCCGGGCAACTTGCCGAGCCTCAACGGCACTTTGGCCTAATGGCGATCAACTCGCACGATGGCGTGTTCACGTTTCAAAACGGGCGACAACTGGCATCGGGCGGCATACTCCCGGAGCGGAAACTGTTGCCACCATACACCATCGGCACCCAGGGAACGATCGACGGCGAATATTGGCAGGGGGACATCGCCGAGTTGATCGTGCTCAACCGCGCGTTGTCCGGGCATGAACAGTCGAGGGTCTGGGCGTATCTCGACCACCGTTACGGGTTCGAGTCGGTCGCCGAGCCAACGGCCGATCCTGAACTCCTCGCCCTTGCCTCACTTTGTCACGTGCTGCTGAATGCCAACGAATTCATCTATGTCGACTAGAAAAAAACTCGACCTATCAAGGCTCTACCCCTGCGGCCAAACCCGGCGCGAGTTCGTCTGGGAGATGGGCGCCGGTTTTTCGGGGCTGGCACTGGCGTCACTACTGGGGGCGGACGGTTTTTTTGCGAGCCAAGCCCGGGCGCTTGGCCAAGCTACAGGCGGCCCGCTGCAGCCCCGTAGCTCCAACTACTTCGGCAAGGCCAAGCACTGCATCTTTCTGATGATGAACGGTGGCCCAAGCCAAGTGGACACGTTTGACTACAAGCCGGAGTTGCGGAAGTACGCCAACAAGTCGTTGCCGCAGGACAAAAAATACATCAACTCCGGCGGCCGCCGCGTCGGTTTCCTCACGCCGAACTGGCGGCCCTTCCGACCGGGTGGCCAGAGCGGTCTGCTCGTCTCCGATTATTTTCCGAACGTCCGCCGGCATGCCGACAAGTTGGCGGTGCTCAAGGCTTGCCATGCCGACAGCCACGCGCACGGCTCGGCGCTGGTTGCCATGAACACCGGCAGCACGTTCATCGGGCGTCCGTCACTCGGCGCATGGTCCGTCTACGGTTTGGGCACGGAAAACCAAAGCCTGCCGGGCTACGTGGTGATGCTCGACAAGCGCGGCGGCCCTATCTCCGGCCAACCAAACTGGTCCTCCGGCTTCATGCCCTCGACGTTTCAGGGAACGTTGTTCCGACCAAGCGGCAACCCGATCCTCGACCTGAAAGGCCCGGCGCACCTCGACGCCAGGGCCCAGCGGCGTCAACTCGACCTGCTCGCAAAGCTTAATCAAAAACACCTCGACGAACGCCCCGGTGGCCAGGAGTTGGCCGCGCGAATTCAGTCGTACGAACTCGCCTATCGGATGCAGTCCGAGGCCCCCGATGCCGTGAATTTGTCCCTTGAAAAACAGGCCACCCGCGACATGTACGGCATCGGCAAACAGCCGACCGATGAGTACGGCCGTAACTGCCTCATCGCCCGACGGCTAGTCGAGCGCGGTGTTCGATTCATTCAGCTTTACTCCGGAGGCGGACACCTCGAGGACACCTGGGACGGGCACGAGAGTATTGAAAAAAACCACGGACTCCACGGCGCCGAGGTGGATCAACCCATCGCGGCGCTGCTGACCGACCTCGAGCAACGAGGGCTGCTGGACTCCACGCTCGTCGTGTGGGGCGGCGAATTTGGCCGCATGCCGTTCAGCGAAGGCAAGGGTGCGCCCGGCCGCAACCACAACCCTTACGGCTTCTGCATGTGGATGGCCGGCGGCGGAGTGAAGGGTGGCATGAGCTACGGGGAGACGGACGAATTCGGCTTCCAGGCCGTAGTGAACAAAACGCACGTCCACGACATCCACGCGACCATCCTGCATCTTATGGGCATCGATCACGAAGACCTGTCCTATTTCCATCAGGGCCGCCAGGAAACCCTCACCGACGTTCACGGCCGCGTGATCACGGAGATCTGCGCTTAAACCTGTCTGGTCAACTTGACTCCGAGACGAATGAGCTTTTTCGCATCGGGATCGGACTTGGCCTCGGCGTAGATGCGCAGGATCGGCTCTGTGCCTGAGCCGCGCAGCATCAGCCAAGCGCCGTTCTCGGCGATGTACTTGACGCCATCAAATGTCTTCACCTCGGCCACGGGCGAGCCGGCAAGCCTGGCGGGCGGGTTGGCGGCACAATGCCGCATCAGCTTGGCTCTTTTCTCGAGTGGAAAATGCGTGTCGAGTCGGTCGTACCGGTGCGGGCCGAATTGTTTCTCGAGGCTGGCCAGGAGTCTGTTCACGGTGGTTTTTTCCGCGGCCAACAGTTCAAGTAATGCCAAGCCGGCGAGGATGCCGTCGCGCTCCGGGATATGCCCCGGAAACCCAATTCCACCACTCTCCTCGAAGCCAAGCAGCACGTCGCCCTTTTGCATCTCGGTGCAGATGTACTTGAAGCCAACACCGGTCTCGAGCAGTTCCAGCCCGTGCACCTCGCATATACGATCCACCATCGAAGTGGTCGTCAGCGCCTTGACGACGCGACCCCGTTGTCCCCTGTTGACGATGTAGTGGTGCAGTAACAGGCAAATCACCTGATGGGTCGTGAGGGCGTTACCACGGCCGTCCATGCCACCGACGCGGTCGGCGTCACCGTCGGTGACGAGGCACAGGTCGTGCGGATTTTTTTTCAGAAACACCGCGCTTGGCCCGTAGTTGTGGACGATCGGCTCCGGGTGGATGCCGCCGAAAAAAGGGTCGTGCTCGGCGTTCAACGTGGTGACCTTGCACTGGGTGCCGTCTAGAATGTTCTCGAACGACCCGGCGCCCACGCCGAATAGTGCATCGTGCGCAAAGCCCAGCGGAGGCTCTAACCCAAAGCGTGCCATCAAGATGAACTTGGCCAAGTGAAGGTCGAGCGACTTCACCGGCTTGGCGGCGAGCAACGCCGCAACCGCCTGGCAGGTCTCGGACGCGGCCGAGCCGCCAAAGTGACCCTTGAGTTTGAAGCCGCAAAACGCAGCGGGATTGTGGCTCGCGGTAATAACGATGCCGCCGACGGCCTTCTCCGCCTTGACGGCATAGGAGATCGCCGGCGTCGGTGTCGGCGAATCGCCCAGGGTCACTTCGAAGCCGTTCCCGGCGAACACCTCGGCTGCTCGCTCGGCAAATTGGTCAGCCAGAAAGCGCCGGTCGCATCCGATCACGACCCTTTTCCGCGTGCCCCTTGGGCGATGCTTTTTCCAATACTCCGCCGTGGCCTGTGCCACCCTTTCGAGATTGGCGAAGGTGAAATCCTCGGCGATCACCGCCCGCCATCCGTCGGTGCCAAACTTGATTTTTGGGTGGCTCACTTGTTGAAACCGTTGTTCACTCTCGACACCACCTTGTGCATTTTCTTGACGGCC
>CAYWMH010000138.1:3776-6561 GCA_964459315.1 uncultured Verrucomicrobiota bacterium | reverse complement strand
CCCAGCAACGCAAACCCCATCCCGGCCCGCGACAAAAAATCACGGCGGTTGGCCAAGCGACGAAGACTGTGCAGCGATTGTTCCATCAATCCACAAACATGAATTCGTTGGAGAGCATGAGTGCCTGCGCCAATTCCTGCCACGGCAACCTCTCCTTGGACAGACCAGACTGCGCGACGAAGCGCTTGGCCAAGCGCAACTCCTCAGGCTCCGGCTCACGACCAAGCGTCGCGCGGTACATCTGGGCGACCCTCTCCCCAGTTGGGCCGTTGGCCAAGCGCTTGGCCAATGCATCCGCCTGCGCCAGCACGAACGGGTTGTTCAACAGGAACAGCGACTGCTGCGGCACGGTCGTGCGCGAGCGGCCCGGCGCGGAAATGTCCGGGCACGGAAAATCGAACACTCGAAACACGTCCGGCAATTTTTCGCGATCGACAAACGAGTACAGGGTGCGCCGGTGGTTCGACGGATCGTCCGGCGCCTTCTCCAGCGGCGGCCCACCGGCGCGGGGGTCGAGTTGCCCGGCGACGAACAACATCGAGTCGCGCATCACCTCGAAGCCCATCCGGTGCCGGTTTTTGCGCCAGAGCAGCCGGTTGGCCGGATCTAGCTTACGAAGCGCGGGCCGGTCGACACTCGACTGCTGCCACGTTTTGGAAAGCATAATGTAGCGGTTCAACCGCTTGATCGACCACTCGTTTTTCACGAACCAGACGGCCAAGTGATCGAGCAACTCCGGGTGACTCGCCGGTGCGGAGCGCACGCCTAAGTCGCTCGGGGTCTCCACCAGCCCCCGGCCAAAGTGCCATGACCACACGCGGTTGACGATCACCCTCGCGGTAAGCGGATTGTCCGAGCTGGCAAGCGAGTCTGCCAACACAAGCCGACCGCTGCCGTGTTTGATCCGCCATGCCCGGTTTCCGGTGTAGACCGCCGGAATGTGCCGATCGACCCTCGGGCCAAGGCGGTTGGCATCGCCCCGGAGAAAAACGCGCTGCTCACCTGGACTTGACCGATCCGCCATGAGCATCGGCCTCGGCCGCACTGAGTTCCACTTCTCGAGATAAATCCGCTCGATCGCCGCAAAATGTTTCCGAACTTCCGTGCTCTCATCCAGCGCGTACAAATCCTCCGATTCATCCACCGTCATCGTGGCCGGAAAATCCGTCGCATACATCGCCCGCCGCACCTGTTCCTTCGCGGCATCAGGCAACACAATCACTTCTGTGTCCGCTTTTTGAACTTGCCACCACTCTGTCTCGATCGACTCAAGTATCGAACCGTAGACATCCGCAATGTCGGCCATGTTTTTTGGCAGCTTCGAATTGAAGGCTTCAACCACGAGTTGATTCGCTTCACCCTCTTTTTGCCAGACACGAAACTCATTTTCAAATTGAAGCGGGATTGTCTTCTTGTCCAAATCAAACATTCGCCGCCACATGCCAAAAATAGGATCGTCTGGCTGGCGCGACTCGAGAAAAAGCCGCCAGCGAATTACACCGCCGCTCGCGTAGGCGGCCACCTCGCGGATCACCCCGCGCTCTGTCCGAATCTCCGGCTGCGCCTGCGTCCGATGACGGGGTGTCGACTGCACAATATACCGCAGGTAATCCCCTGCCCACGCCCTCAACTCGTGCTGAATCTGCCGATGCAGTTTATCCCGCAGCGCGTTGTATTTGCCGGCCGTCTCGGTGAGCTTCTTTTGAAACGCTGTGTCCTCCACATTGGCTCGCGAACCGATGACAGGCCAGCGATCTGGCGAAGGCTCGTGGGAGTTGGCAAACACACCATACAACGAATAATAATCCTCAATCGGGATCGGGTCGTATTTGTGATCGTGACAACGGGCACACGCCGCCGTGAGACCGAGGAACCCACGGGTCACGACGTCGATACGGTCATCGATGATTTCGTGTGGAAAAAAATTGAAGCGCGATCCCACGGTGAGAAACCCCAGCGCAGCCATCGACCCCGGGGTCTTGCCGGGCAAAAGGTCGGCCGCGACCTGTTCACGGATGAACCGGTTAAACGGCAGGTCACGATTAAACGCCTCCACCACGTAATCGCGATAGGTGTAGGCAAACGGATACTTCGATTCCCCGGCATCGACGTAGCCCTTGGCGTCAGCGTAGCGTGCCACGTCCAGCCAATGCCGCGCCCAGCGCCGCCCATACTCCGGCGAAGCCAACAGACGATCGACCAATCCTGCCAAAGCCTGCCGGGCATCTGTTTCGTATTCTCTCTGAAAAACCTGAGCCTCGGCGAACGACGGCGGCAGGCCGGTCAACTCGATCGTGGCACGGCGAATCAATTCCCCTGATTTTGCGGGCGGGGACGGTGACATGCCGTTGGCCCGCAACTCCCGAAGCACGTACGAGTCGATCGGCGAACTTGGCCAAGCGCTGCTCGAAACCGGAACTGAAGGGTTAACGACAGGCTTGAACGCCCAGTGCGTCTCCTCCGCTTGGCCAAGCGCGAACACGACCAAACTGCCGCACACAACGGCGGTGCGCTTGGCCAAGCGCAGGCGAATCAGGCTGGTTAAGGCAATGCTCAACGACGCGAAAAAGCCTATGCCGCGCCCGCACCCTGACAAGCGAAAAGCCATCCGACCAGAGTCACGACGTATCGGGGAATGGCATCAGCGGATCGAATATGGTATCCGGTGGCGCCGCGTTTTTCCGAACAGATCGCTATGAAAAAGAGACCGTTTTTATTGGCCGCGTTCGCTGCATGTATTTCATGGGGCTCGGCACCGACGTATGCCGTAAAACAACCGAACGTG
>CAYWMH010000138.1:0-3766 GCA_964459315.1 uncultured Verrucomicrobiota bacterium | reverse complement strand
CCGCCGGAACCTGCACAGAACACACGACAAAGAAAAGGCGGCCTGCAGGCGATGCACTGTTACAGCATGCCGGTTTGTCACCCGACGCGGGTTGCCGTCCTAACCGGCCGCTACCCCATCAACGTTAGCAGCCCGAAGTGGGGCACGTTCCCGGACAAACTGGAAAAACAGACGATCGCCCACGCAATGAAATCCGCCGGGTACTCGACCGTGGTGACCGGTAAGTGGCAGTTGACCCTGCTCCGGGATGATCCCCTGCAGCCACACCGCATGGGCTTCGACGAATACAGCGTGTTCGGCTGGCACGAGGGTCCGCGCTATCACGAGCCGATGATCTACGAGAACGGCAAGGTCAACGAAACCGCCAAGAAGCAATTCGGCCCCGATGTTTATCGTGAGTTCATCGAGTCGTTCATCGACAAGAGCGTGAACAAGGAAAAAACGTTCTTCGCATTTTACTCGATGGCGCTCTGTCACGATGTCACGGATGACCTTGACAAGCCGGTTCCGGTTTCAGCCAGCGAAAAGTATCTGTCGTACGCGGAGATGGTCGCAGAGATGGACCGCCAGGTTGGCCTGCTCACTGCGTTTCTCGAGAGGAGAAAACTACGGAAAAACACGGTTGTGATTTTCACAACCGACAACGGGACTCCGTCAAGAATGATCTCCCATCATGTGAATGGAAAACTCATTCGCGTGCCAGTTTTTTCCCACCTAAACGGGAGGCGCATCCAAGGCGGCAAGGGGCAACTGGACGACACCGGCACCCGCGTTCCGCTGATCGTAAACTGGCCCTCGGTGATCAAGCCGGGAAGCCGCACCGATGCGCTGATCGACATGGCCGATTTCTTCCCCACCAGCCTCCAACTCGCGGGGGCAACAGTGGATCAGCCAACTGACGGAATCAGTTTTCTGCCGGTTCTCCATGGTAAAGCATCCAAGCGCACCTGGGCGTACAGCGAGCGCCGTGGAAAGTGGTGGGTGCGGGATCAGCAGTACAAACTGCATCACACCGGCAAATTCGTGGAGGTCAGCCAAAAAAATCCCGGCAAAGAAACAGAGCTGAAGGGGAAATTAACGACTGTACAAAAACAGGCCAAGGCACGGCTGAAAGCAGCCAAACCGCATGATTAATCCGATTCACTGAGGCGCTTGACCGGGGCGTCGTAGAGCATCTCGTGGGCCTCCTCGAGAATCCCCTGCAGCCGGTCCGCAAACGGGCTTCTGGCCAGGGTCTCAGTGAGGTCGAGTTCGCGTGCCTTGGCCGCGGTTTCGCCGGGGAACCAATGATCCGCTTGGCCAAGCAGGTTGTAGCGCATCTTGCCCCAGTCCACCAAGTCGAGCGACTTGGCGTAGGTCCAGAGCCGGATGATCTCTAGGACGTTGATCTCTCCCGGCACGGCGAGATACTCCGGCACGTTCTCAAACCATCGGTCGCACCAATCCTGCCCAAGCACATCAACCATCTCCGCACGCAGCCGTGCCTCGATGGGTGACATCACCTCGGCGATCCGGTCGTAATGCTCGAGGCCGGCAATGTGCTCATCAAAGTCGCTTGGCTTGGCCGCGCCGCAACTGAGCGTGTGCACCTGCGGGCGGTTCAGGCAGTAGAGCGCGTTGAACTGCATCGGCGAGAGCGGTCTGCAAAGGTCGACCAACTTGGGCGGCGGCGCGTACAGTTTTCCTCCCTTGTCGTTTGGGCTGATGATGAACACACCAATGTCACGCTGCGCAGCGGCCTCGATGCACGGCCAGTTCAGGTCATTAACGAAGTACCAGTGCAGGTTGACGTACTCAAACGCATCACTCTCGATCGCCGACTGGATGATGTGAGTCGAGGCATGTGACGAAAAACCGATATGCTTCGCCCTGCCCTCGTCGATCAACTTGTGGATCACCTCAACACAGCCGCCCTTGCGGAGTGACCAGTCTAAAAACTGCGCGTTGTTGATGCCGTGCAGCGACAGCAGGTCGACGTGGTCAAGTTGCAAATACTCCATCGACTTGTCGAACGTGTCGAGGAATTCCTTCTGCGTGGCGAACGGCGCGACCTTGGTCTGGACGATTATCCCATCGCGCGACAGCTTGGGCAGCATGTAGCCCAGTTGCATCTCCGACGAACCGTAGCCGCGCGCTGTCTCGATGTGGTTGATCCCCAACTCCAGCGACCGGTGGATCGTCGCCTCGAGATTCGCCTGCCCATCGTCCGGCACCTCGCTCGGATCGATGTCGTTCCACTTATGCTGGTAGCGCATTCCCCCGCAGGAAAACACAGGCATCTGAATCTCCGTCTTGCCGAACCGCCGATACTTCACGTTGCGGGAGTCTTGACTTATGGGAAGGAAGGTTCAAGGAGAACCGACTTGGCCAAGCGGGCGGGGCGCAGGCTACTCGCCGGGCGATTCAAACCGGACCACCGTCTCATCCGGACGGGCCAGGCCAAGCTGCTCGCGGGCGAGGCGCTCGACTGGCTTGGGGTCGGTCTTGAGGGCATCGATCTCGCGGCGAACCTGCCTATTGGCGGCCTCCTCCTCGTGGATTTGCCGGTCCAACTGGGCGATCTGCTGACGCATCACCTCGTTTTGGTGGATGAGCGGGAAGTACAAAACAGCGACCCAGACGAGTGCGGCCACTGCTGCCAACGAGACCACCACACGGGTAAGCCGATCCCAAATACTGGCGTTGACGTTCATCTCCTTGGCGGGTGAAACACCCAATCGTGAACTCAAAGACGCCAACCTAGCCACAGCCCAAACCGGGCATCAACAAAAAAAGGTAAAAAAACTGGCTCCGCGCGCGGCTCAACTCTCCACGTTCTCGAAGAGGGCCTCGGTATTGAGACCAGCCGGGCCGTTGCCGTCGTCGATGGGGTTCAGTGCCTTTTTCAGGTACTCCACGGCGTCGGCAACGCGCTGGACACTCTTGGGCAGGGCCGCGCCGGCGGCGTTGGGATGACCGCCGCCCTGCAACTGCCGGGCCACCGGGAGTGCCTCGCCGTCCGAGCTGCGCAGGCTCACCATGAATTGGTTGCCGCCGATACGGTTGAGCGTCATCAATACGCGATACGTGACTCCCGCATCCTTCAACAGGCGATGCAGGATGACGTTTGAGTTGCCCACCACCGTCTTGACCAATCCCACCGTGGGGGAGATTTGCTCAATGTTCTGCCGGCTCCAGTTCAGGCCCATCGGGTCCTCGACCTCGCGCTTGACACGCATCACCTCAAGAAGCGGATGATCGAGCAGCTTCTCCGGGGCACCGTTCACCAGCGAGTACATGTTCCAGAACCCGTACGACTTCACCAGTGTACCGTGGTCGTTGGCCAATTCAAACTCCGGGTCGTCCTGCAGGAACAGGTCGCCGACGTTGGCCAGATGCACGAGACGGTCGAGCGTCTCCGATTCCAGCCCGTGTTCCCGGCACAACTCGTAGGCCAGCAGGCAGGCGCTTTTGCCCAGGTCGTGTACAAGCCGCGCCTTGGTCGGTTTTGCGGAGGTGATGTGATGATCCACCACCACCCAGTTGACGCGATCCATTCGCTCCTCAAACGCGAGGTCGCTGACCCATGCGGAGTTCTCGCGAAGACAGCGACTGTGCCAGGCGTGAGTCTGGTAGGCGAGAAGCCGCGTCTCCTCGCCATAAAGCGTGGCGGACAGTTTCTGGAGCAGCATGCCGGAAAGCAATCCGTCGAGGTCGCCGTCGTGCGTGATAATAATTTCGGGTTTGGGAAGCGAGCCCATAAAGCGGTGGGAAGACTACAGCAACT
>CAYWMH010000137.1:6112-6576 GCA_964459315.1 uncultured Verrucomicrobiota bacterium | reverse complement strand
TGCTTATCGCGCTCGGCCTGATCCGTCTCGCCGCGCCCAAGCCGGATTGACGATCGCGAAACCGGACTTTACGGCGGTGTAACCGGGTGGTAATTCTGGCGGCCGATAACGCTCCCGCCATGAATTATTTTCTGGAACGAGAGGTGAAGCCGATCCAGGTCGATAACGGCCTGTCGCTGCATCAGCGATACCAGTCGATGCGGTACCGGGCGATCCGGTTTCCCGGCAGCGAGCAGGCAAGTGTCCGGCCGGCCATGCTCGACACCCGGTTCGGCAACGCTCCAAACGTGGCCTCGCCCCTGGCTGGAGCGTCGCTTGGCCAAGCGAGCGGGCGTCTCGCCATCCAGCCGTTCGCCGACTATGGCCAGCCCGAGTTTACCGTGGCACAGCGCGAGGTTGCCTACGGGCTCAACCCGTTCCCGTCCGCCTAGAACGAGGTCGGCTGAGTTTCGATGACGGACACC
>CAYWMH010000137.1:4571-6102 GCA_964459315.1 uncultured Verrucomicrobiota bacterium | reverse complement strand
GGCGGGCCAACCTCGGCGGAGCTGCTGCGCTTGGCCAAGCGGCACAACCTGAGCCTCGGGGCCGGCCTGCTCGAGATCAGCGACGAGGGTGAACTGTTCAACAGCTACGTCGTGGCGATGCCGGACGGGCGGACGGTGTGCCACCGGAAATTGCACGCCTTTGTCAACGAGCACATCGCCAGCGGCAGCGAATTCACGGTGTTCGACCTACCCAACGGCAACCGCGCTGGAATCCTCATCTGCTACGACAACAACCTGTTCGAGAACACCCGCATCGTGGCGTTGCAGGGCGCGGAGATTTTGATCGCACCGCACCAGACCGGTGGCTGCCGGACGCCGAGTCCGCGATGCATGGGCGTGATCGACCAGGCGCTGTGGCACGCGCGCCGCGAAAACCGGGAGGCGATCGAGGCGGAGTTTCGCGGCTCAAAAGGCCGCGAGTGGCTGCTGCGTTGGATGCCGTCGCGTGCGCATGACAATGGGATGTTCCTGATTTTCAGCAACGGCGTCGGTATCGACGGCGACGAGGTGAGAACCGGCAACGCGATGATCTTCAACCCTTACGGAGAAATCCTTGCGGAAACGTGGGCGGCCGATGACAAAATGATCACCGCCGACCTCGAGGCGGCGCAGTTGACGATGAACGTTGGGATGCGCTGGATCCAGACGCGTCGGCCGGCCCTCTACGGCAGCCTGGCCAAGCCGACTGGCCGCGAAATGGACACCCGCACCGTCCGTTTCAAGGGCATCGAAAAAACGAACTGATCCGCTTGGCCAACCGAGGTGGGTCAGCCCTTCGGCACGAGGCGGATCGATTTCAGGTCGATCAAAAAACTGTCCAGCTCGCCGGCTGGCCGGACGACGGCTCTCTGCCTGCCGCGCTCGAGGCGGATCTTGCCAAGGCTGCCTTCGCGGTAGTCGTCCCAAGTGCCGGTTCCCTCAACCGGTGCCAGCAACTCGCCGCCGCCAATCTGCAGCAAAAGGTGATTCCTCGTGCCGTCGCCGTCGCGCGCCCAGTTGAACTGCACCTCGTACTCACCGGCCACTTTTGCGTCGATGGTCCAGACGGCCTTGTCGTTGGGCGAGCGCCAAAAGCCGAGGTTGCTGTGCTTCTCCTCGAACAGGAGCGTGTCGCCGTAAATCTCTGCGTTGGCGGCGGCGAGCAGCAGCGAACCGTCCTCGGCGGGACTGACCTGTTCGGGCGTGTTGCCGGGCTGGCGCTTGGGCGGAACGCCGGAGGCATTGATGTGCGCGACGAGATCGGTCAACTCCTTTGCAGACAACACCTGCTCGAGCCCCTCCGGCATGAGGGAACGGCCAACGCTCGACAGGGAGGCGACCTCGCCGCGGAGCAGTTGCCGTTGCTGACCGGCCAGATCCATTAGCGTGATGCTGGTGGCGGTCTCGTCCGTGATCATGCCGGCAAGAACGCCTCCATCACGAGTGGTGGCCGTGTACAGCATGAACCGATCCTCCACAGCCCGGTTGGGGTCGAGGATCGCGGTGAATAGCGCGCGGGCGGACTTGTCGC
>CAYWMH010000137.1:0-4561 GCA_964459315.1 uncultured Verrucomicrobiota bacterium | reverse complement strand
CCCATGCCGAAGCCGGTCCAGCGCTCCCCACCCACGCTGCGCAGCACCTTGAGCTGCTCGGGGAAGCGCGCTCCCCACCGCGGCCCGTCGACGCCCGCACTCTCGCCCGAGGTCTCCTGCGCGCCGAACAGGTCCACCACCCAGAGGTTGGGGCGGCGGCTCTCCGTGATGATCGCGGTGAACTGCGCGCGCGCGGACTTGTCGCCGAGCGAGGCGAGATCCGGCCCGGCGGAGTTGCCGATGCCGCCGAGGCTGTGGCAGGCGGCGCAATGCAGCGCGAAAAGTTTCCCGCCGTTGTCAGCGGAGCCGTTCAGCCCGTTGGCTTTGGCCAGGCGCTCGGCCACGAGTTCACTGCGTCCGGTCGTTTGCCGGCCAAGCAGATCGATCGCCTGGCTGCGAAGCGACTCGTTGCGGTGGGTGGTGAGGAATTGCCGGAACACCGGGCCGAGTTCCGCAGCTGCGATCTGCTTGTCGGTAATGGCGGCGAGGAGCCCCCGGGTGGAGCGGTCGGCGGCGAGCAGTTGCTGGAGCACCGCGCGTTTTCGGCTCGGGGAATAGCCGTTCCAGTGGGCCAGCAGGCTTGCCGCCGACGGGTCACGCTTGGCCAGTTCCGTGATGCTGAAATCAAATAACTCCCTAGGGGATTGGGCCGTGAGTTGCCCGGTGAGCAGGCGCTCAATCTTCCTTGGTTCATCGGGCTGGCGGCAAAGCAACCGCAGCGCGGCAACCCGTCCATCCGGTGTCGCCTTGGCGTTGGTGGCCATCGCGTGAAGGGCCTGCCGGAAAGTTGGATCGGCGAACGGGGTATCGAGAGGCAGTTGTCGGGTTCGTGCGCCGCTCAGCAACGCGGACAACGCCTCCACCCGCCACGGCTCGAGCCCGGCGGGGGTATTCACCAGGCGGCGGAGCAGTTTTTTCAGTTCTTCGTCGTCGGCCTCGATCGCTGCCAAGCGGAGCATGATTTCCATCAGTTTTAGGTTTTCCGTGTCGTGTGGCCCGGAAAACAGTTGATCCAAAATCGGGACGGAATGCCCGACGGCGGAGGAGGCGATGGCGGTCTGCAACTCCGGCTCACCGCCGGCGCGGTTGGTCAGACGGGCGAGCAGCGTCCCGGCGACGGGCGAGTTCCATTCGCCGAGTGAGAAGGCCAGTTGGCGGCGGACGCGGATTTCCGGATCGTCGACGAGGCGGTTCAGCGCTTCGCCAAGCGCTTGGCCTTGGCCGGAGTGCAGCAGTGCTTCGCTGACCCGGATCGCATGCTCCCGAACTCCTGGATGGGGGTCGCGCATGCCGGTGAGGGCCTGTTCCAAGCGCAGTTTGCCAAGGCCTTCGAGCGCGCAGAGCGCATGAAGCCTCGCCTTGGGGTTGGCACTTGTCTCAAGCAGCTTGGCCAACGGCTCGACCGCCGTTGGGTCGCCGCGATGGATGAGGAGCCGCTGGGCGGTGTCGCGTTGCCAGCCGCTTGGGCTGTCGAGTGCGGCGACCAGTTGCGCGGTGTCCCGGTTGTGCAAATCGGGGATGGGCCTTGGTTTATTTTCGTCACGGTAAACCCGGTAAATCCGCCCCCGGTCGGAGCCGGAACGGAGGTCGATCATTGACTCAACGTCGTTCGGAATCCATTGCGGGTGCTCGAGGACGAGCCGGTAAAAATCGGCGATCCAGAGTGCGCCGTCCGGGCCGGTGCGGAGGGTAATCGGTCGGAACCACGCATCCCGTGAGGCCAGAAATTCCGGCCCGTCGGCCCCTTCCGGGCGGTGGCTGGTGAAGCTGACGCCGCTTGGCTGCAGCAGTTCCTGGCGCACCACGTTGTAGGCTGGCGCGCTGATAAAGAGGTGTCGCGCCGACTCTTCGCCGAACAACTCGTCGCGATATGGCGCTGGGCTGTTCGCGGCGGTGATGTGCTGAAACGTGCCGACCCCGTTAAAGCGCTGCAGTGGCTGGCTGATGCCGTTGACCTGGTGTGAGCGCTCGTAGTTGCCAATCGACCTACGCGGCGAGGGAGCAATAAAATGCGGGTTGCGCCGCAGGTAATGCCCCGGCTGGGTGTAGTGCCAACCGAGGCTGGGGTTGTTGTTGCCGAACCAGTTGCCCCAGTCGTCACGGCGGCGCCCATACTGGGGTTGACCGGTTTGCGTCTCGAACGCAAGCGTGTCGGGGCGGAAGCGGAAATCGCGTCCGCGAATGTTGACGCGCCGCTCGCTGCCGGGGGAGGTGATCACGCCGCCGCTGTCGCCGTTTGCGCCGTACACCCAGTTGTCAAGCCCGTACTCGAAGCCGTTCATCCGGTGTTGATGGTTGCCCTCGCCAAAGCCGGTGAACAGCACCCGCGACTCGTCAGCCCGGCCGTCGCCGTCCGTGTCCCGCGCAAACAGGATGTCCGGCGCGGCGCTGATGAGCACCCCGTCGCGCCACGGCATCACGCCGGTGGGGAAAGCGAGTCCATCCAGAAACACCGTCGAGTGGTCGTAGCCGCCGTCACCGTTGCGATCCTCCAGCCAGCGGACGCGCCCTCCGGGTTCGCCTTTCCCGTCGAGGCCAAGCGGATAGTCGGCCATCTCGGCAACCCACAGCCGCCCGGCCTCGTCCCACTCGAATGCGACGGGATCCGCCACCAGCGGCTCGGCGGCCATCAACTCGATCCGGTAGCCGGGCAGCAATTCCATTGACCGGAGCGATTCCTGTGGCGACTTCGGCAGCGGGAGAATGCCCCGGAGCAGATCGTCGAACGACCGCCGGTCAACGAGGTTCGGCAGGTGGGCCGTGTCCTCGTTTTGAATCCAGAGATGCCGCGAGTGAAACCAGGCGCCATTGTTGTTTTGCTCGCCGCCCCGGACGATCATCGGGATGGCGTTCGGGTCGGTGCGCGGCCCGGCCATGACCTCGCGCGGCCAGCCGGGGAACCAGCCATCGATCGGTTGCGGGATGTAAATATTCAGTGAATAGCGCAGCTCGTTGGACTGGATGACATCGAGAAAACCGTCTTCGTTGATGTCCACAAAGCGGGTCCCGTTGTCGGTTCCGTCCCGCCGCACGATGGTGACCTCGGGTGGGAGATTGAACGAGGCGGGCTGCCACCGTTTGCTGGACGCCGACCACTTGAGGACAGCCTGGGTCTCCGGGTTGCCGACGATGATCTCGCAGTGGCCGTCGTTGTCCGTGTCGCGCAGGCGGACGCCGTTGTCGCGTGTGGCATCGACGGTTTTCACCGCTTGGCCAAGCCCGCGCAGCATCGCCGGGTCCTCAATCCAGTTGCCACCGTCGAAATGCCAAACGCCCCGAGCTTGGCCGTTGCTAATGAAGAATGAGGCATTGCCGCTTGGCTGAAGAATGCCAAATCGGGCACCGGCGTCGGTGCGCGTTCCGTCGCCGTCGACTTGCACGAGGGACACCGGAAATGGTGCGGGTATCCAGCGCTTGGTTTGCGGATCCCAAACACGGGTTTGCCTCAGATGCTCGTTGCCGATTACGGCGTCCATGTAGCCGTCGTTATTGACGTCGAGTAGTCGTACGCCGTTGTCCTGCCCGTTTGCTGCGCGCAGTGCTTGGCCGCCGAGGAGGTTTTTTGTCAGGCGTTCGCCCGCCTCGCGGAAGGTTAGGAACTTCACCTTGCTACCATGCTTGGCGGTGATGTGGTCGATCCACTCAATCACCTGCGTGTTTCTGACCCAACCGTGAGGATGGAACACCAGGTTGAATACCCCCTGCTTGATTACCGTGGCATCGATGGCGGCGTTCCAGTCCCGGATCGTGACAGGGTTGTTTGTGCCGTGGAGGTGCTGCGCCTCCCAGTCGCTTGGCACCATGCACGGCATCTCCCAGATTCGGCTGCCAATGGCGTACGGGTAGGGGTAATTCTCGATCGTGACGACGTATGAGTCGAACGGGACGTATTTCTCAAACTTGGCCTTACCGTCGAGATCGGTGACGAGGCTGCTCGGCAACGCGGGATCTGAGCGGGTGAAAATGTTGAACACGGAACTGTCCATCTCGAGAAACTGCCCGGCGGGGTTGCGGCGCATCAGCAACTCGGAGAAGACTCGCGGACTTGGGGTGTTCTGCGAGTCACAACAAGGCGTCCGGAAGGCGGCTGGGAGATTGCCGGGGATGTGGTTCATCAAGTCCACACCGCCGTGGTAGGTTTTGGCCGCCGCCGCAAAGTTGCCCTTGGCCAGAAGGGGGCAGGGATGTGTGAGTGTATGCACCTCCACACTCAAGCCTTCCTTGAGCCATTGCTGAAGGAGCGGTTCGGTTGGCGTGATGCTGTTGCAGAAGATGCTTAGCGGGGCGCGGCCGTCGATCTGCTTGAGGCGCTCAAGAATGGGCCGGCAAAACGACTCGTAAATCCGGGGGTCGCGCATGTCGTCGATGCCCAGCGTAACGACCGTCTCGACACCGGTTTCGCCCACCCATTGCGGCGTGGTGAGCCTCGGGAAGGCAAGCCCGACGTGGAACGGATCTGCCCCATCCAGGTAGGCGAGGCGGTTGCCCGCCGGCTTCGCACCGGCTTGGCCAAGCGCAACAGAAAGAATAACAGCTGTACATATGGCTTGGCCAAGCGAAC